>DASTGE010000621.1:0-2000 GCA_035719405.1 Burkholderiaceae bacterium | reverse complement strand
GGTCACTGGCTCATGGGATGAGCCTCTCCTATGAGGGCTGAACCATCTTGCTGATCAGGATGGCACAAGACGGTGGTGAACTCACCGGCCATGTTCGCAGGCAACGCGTCGCACATCTGCATTGGCGCGGCAAGTTCGCGGCTCCGCTGCGCGAGGACCTCCTTGAGATTCTGGCCCGCGTGCGCATGGCCCGTGATGAACAGCACCACCTGGTGCTGCTGGCTCAGCTGCGCGACGATGCCCGTGGTGTTAATCGCCTTTGCAGTAGCCTTGCCGGCGGCCTCGGCCTGCCGGCGCGCCTTCATCAGCGACAGCACCCGCGCGGTCGTGTCGTCGTTGTGCAGCAGCGGCGCCTGTGCCGCCTGACGCACCAACTCCTCGTACACCAGCTTCGGCGCGGCCACCGCGTGCCTGACGATGTCCCACTGCGTGGCGTCGGGCAGCGGCACATGCAGGCTCGCCTGCAGGCCCTGCAGACGGTAAAACGGCATCCCGCTGCTGTACCTCAGCAGCGCCAGCATGCTCGAGCAGCTGGCGTCGTACTTCGGCGCTATGCTCACCCCGGCCGGCAGCACGGCCGTATAGACCGTGTCGCATAGCCGGCAGCGCAGGCGCTGGCGCCGGTATACCGTCGCTGCAATCGGCGCTTGGCCGCTGAAGCGCACGACTGTGCTGGGCGCGCACTTGTAGATCTTGCCCGCGTCGCATTGCGGGCAGCGTTGGCCCGCTCGCAATTCGTCGTGGCCACACTCGACGATCGTTGCGCCACGCAACGCATCCACGCCGTTGCGCCCGTGCCCTTTGGCCTTGGGTCGCCCGGCCAGGGCCGGCACGCTCGACGAGCTCGCGCCCACAGCGGGGACGGCCGAGTCGCCCGGTCGAGCCTCAACCTCATCGCCCGGCTGACCGGCCCTCGCGATCTTGGCGTCCTCGATCACGTTGCGCATGCTCTCGGTGCGAACACCGAATAACATCCCCCGCAGTCGCCCCACCGAGGCCTTGGCGTCCTGCAGCCTGAGCATCACGAACGCGAACGTGCGCAGGATCCCTTCGAGCAGCTTGTACTGCTGCTCGGGCAGCACCCCCTTCGTCCGCGCCAGGATGTCGTCAAGCTCGACTTGCGAGGCGGTGACAAGTTCGGGTTGCTTCATCTGAACGTGCAGTAGCCCGTATGCGACAGGCACCAGCAGTGGCGAAGCCGCCATCGTCCATCATGCCTGGCTCACCACATGAGCCACCCCATGCGAGCCCGCCCTCAACGCATCCCGTCGAACTGATACTGATCTCTGCTTTTCCCTGCCAAGCACGCGTGCCGGAAGGACAACACGCGCCTCGCATTCCGGCCATTCGCGGCGCAGACACCCGTGGGCCTCGATGGCCGGTCCGTGGCCGAGACCGTGAGTTCAGCGGCCGACTGCGAGCGACCGCACGCGCTGCGGAGCGCCTCTCCAACTGCCGATGGCTGTTCCAGACTGAACCCGGTCATTGGCAACCGAGAATTCGAGCGGCGGCAGCGGCGACGGCGACGGTGGAGGCGTTGACGCTGCTGAAGGAGCAGTTCGATCAATGGCGTGCTGCGCGTCGGAAGGGCGAGAAGATTCCTCCGAAGATGTGGGAGGCCGCGATCAGTGCGACGTCCGAGCACGGGGTATACCGGGTGTCTCGCGCATTGAAGCTTGACTATGCGGCTCTCAAGCAGCGAGCCGCCGAGTCGGACGGGACGGCAGGCATGCCGACGCCGCGCTTCGTGGAACTGGCGGTCCCGCACGGACTACCCGTGCTTACGCAAGGGCCCGAGCCGCAATGCGTGGTTGAGATGTCCAACGCCCGCGACGCCACGATGCGCGTGCAAGTGCACGGCCCCGTGCTGGCGAGCCTGCCCGCCCTGTGCCAAGCGTTCTGGAGCGCGTCATGAGCCAGATCACCCCGCATATGCGCATCTGGGTGGCAGGTCGAGCCGGCCGATTTTCGAGCGGGTATCGACGGATTGGCGGCCGTGT
>DASTGE010000620.1:0-12826 GCA_035719405.1 Burkholderiaceae bacterium | reverse complement strand
ATCTCGCTCAAGTACAGTATTTGTTCAACCGTCGATTTAACCTGCGATCGATTCTCGACAGGATCGCGAGGGTTGCCTGCAATACGAATCCATGCCCACTTCGAGCCGTTCGCTTAGCTGAACCATCTTGCTGATCAGGTTCACGTATACGACGCGGCAAAGAACATTTACAGCATCGAGCAGGTAACGGGCTTTGCACTGCGTCCGTTCGACAACGTCGGCGTGCAGTACGGGGTGGCGGCATTCAATTCGGCAGCGATATCGGTCGACAAGTGCCTGCTGCTCAACGAGAAGGTCGGCAGCTACGACCACGACGCCAATTACATCCATCACGAAGTCGTAGCGGACGCGCTGCATGTGCCCCTGCCGCGTTCAACCCGGCAGGGGCTTTCTTTTCAGTCGGTCGATCATGCGGCCCGTTGCAAAGACCTCCCTCAATCGCGCAACATGAAGCCATCGAAAAACGCCGCCAGCGTGCCGTGCGCATCAAGCGGCAGAACATGGGGACTATATTGATCAAGGCGCACCACCACCACGGCACTGCGCTCGCACTCGATCCCGCGCAGATCGAAGATGGCCGAACCATTCCCCGGATCCGCAGAGAACCTGCTGGCCATGACCGACTTTCCCGACATCCGCTACAAGTCGGCCGTGCAGTCCGCCCATGGCAACCTGTTGGTGATCCCGCGGGAGGGCGGCTATCTCGTGCGCGTTTATGTGGAGATGGACAAGCTCGGCGAGGAAGAGCGCGTGGCGAACCGAAAAATCACCCTCGACCATCTCGTCGCCACAGCACAGCAGACCCTGCAGCCATACACGCTGGAGGTGAAGGAGGTGCCCTGGTGGTCGGTGTACGAGATCGGCCAGCGCATCAGCATCTCTGATGCTTGCACCGCCCCCGCATTCGGCGGGACGATGAGCGGCCTGCCATCGACTTCAGGAGTCGCCATGAAGCTGACATCGCCCGCATTCGTCCACAACGGCGAGATACCCTCGCGCCACACTTGCGAGGCCGAAGACCTTTCGCCTCCGCTCGCCTGGACGGATGTGCCGGCGGGGACGCGCAGCCTCGCATTGATCGTCGACGATCCCGATGCGCCGGACCCTGCAGCCCCACAGCGGACATGGGTTCATTGGGTCGTTCTCGATCTGCCGCCGACTAGCACCGCATTGCCTGAGGCCGGCGCGCTGCCGGCCGGCGCCCGGAACGGCATGAACGATTGGAAGCGCACCGAGTATGGCGGGCCCTGCCCACCCATCGGACGCCACCGCTACTTCTTCAAGCTCTATGCGCTCGACACAATGCTGCCCGCGCTGCCCAAGCCAACCAAGGCCGAGCTCGAGAAAGCGATGCAAGGGCACGTGCTGGCACATGCTGAGTTGATCGGCACCTACAAGAAGCGCGGCGGTTCGGCGCACTGAGTCGATGCACAGCAACTCCTCAACCATTTTCTTTTGCAATGAAGGTCGCGAGCGGCTGCAACCCGGCATTGCAGTTGCTGCTCTCACGTCCCCCTGCAAGGAGGCAACATGGCAAAGGCAACGAAGCACCGGGCGGCCACGACTCACAGTGGCCGGGCCCGTAATGACGAGAGCACCAGACCAAAGCAAAAGAGCGACAAGGAACGTGGCATGGCGTCGAAGGCACCCGGCGGAACGGGTAAGCGCTCTCCGACACCTTCAGCGGATGTCAATGCTCCTGACCTGACCGAGTCTGCGGGCGAGCCCGGACACTACGAGCAGCGCAAGGAAGCGAGCTAGTCTAGGAACCTGGGCAAGCGGCTCGACTGGCGCCGAGTCACTTTGCACCCTGCATCACGCCGACACCGCATGATCTCCACTCGGTTGCCAGACTTCAGCTGGAATGACGCCGGCCGCGCTTTCGACTCCATGTGAACGCCACAGCGATCCCGAGGGACATCATGACGTTCGTGGCCGGCTCCGGTATTGCCGCGACTGACACATTGTCCAGCCCGATAAACTCGTTTCCCGCGGGAACGCTAACTCCATTGATGGTGAGCGTCATGCTGGCATTGGTGGCCACGAAATTGAACCCGAACTTTTCCCACACGTTGCCGGCAGTGCTCGATGCTTCGGTAAACGTTTGCCCCGTGCCACCGATGGCGGCCGATGCCTGAACGGGACCATGGCAATTGTTTCCACCGCTCACGCACGGGCCGTTGCGAATGCCCAGGTCCATTGAGAACCCATAGGTCTGTCCGACGGAAAGGCCTGCGAGAACCTGGGAGACACCCTTCGGAAACCCGGTGTTGGAGTAGCCCGTCAAGTCGAGGAAATTGTTTCCGCTGGACGGCGTCAGGTTGTAGGCGTTGGGCACCTTGAGGACCGCGATTTCACCGCCGACGATCGTCCAGCCGGTCAGCGTCGTTGAGCTCGCGATCAGTTGGGCGCCTCCGTCGCCCCCAAAAGTACCGGTAAAAGCTTCGAAACCTCCGTTGGTCACGATCTGTGCCGAGGCATTGACGCTCAATGTCAGTGCGACGGTCGTCAGGGCGAAACATGCAAGTTTCATCAACGTCTCCTCGTAGGTGAGCCACAGGCGAAGTCGCAAACTGCTCTCTCCCTGACAAGGATCGCGGAACGGATGCGACCTCATGATCCGTTCTCGAAATTCGAGCCCGCTTGGCAAACGACATACCACCGTCTTCGGCTGCGCCTGCCGGTATCCGCCTGCGGCCACCGCTATCAGCGGCGTGGACGTTGCTCAATCAAGGGGCCGCAATCAAGTCGGCGAGCACGCTGCACAAACGCGCCAGGTCGACATTGCCGCCGCTGACAAGCACGCCGATCCTCTTGCCCTTGAACTCGGCCTTGCACTGCCGCGCGGCGGCAAATCCCAGGCAGCCGGTGGGCTCGGCGATCAGCTTCATGCGCGAGGCCATGAATCCCACGCATTCGGCGAGTTGGGCATCGGTGGCGGTGAGCACATCGTTCACGTCGCGGCGGATGATCTCGAAAGTGATGTTTCCAAGATGCTGCGTCTGCGCCCCGTCGGCAATGGTCTTCGGCGTCTCGATGTGGACGATGGAACCCGAGCGGAACGACTGCTGCCCGTCGTTGCCGGCTTCCGGCTCGACTCCAAACAGACGACAAGCGGGTGACAACGCCCGCGTCGCCAACGCGCAGCCCGACAACAAACCCCCGCCCCCCAACGGCACGAAGAACGCATCCAATGGGCCGACCTCCTCCAACAGTTCCTTGGCCGCCGTACCCTGCCCTGCGATCACATCCGGATGGTCGTAGGGCGGAATCAGCGTCAGCCCGCGAGTGTCGGCCAGGTCGCGGCCGATCTGCTCCCGGTCTTCCTTGTAACGGTCGTAGATCACCACACTGCCGCCATAGCCCTTGGTGGCCGCCACCTTGGCAACCGGCGCGTCGTGGGGCATGACGATCGTGGCCGGAATCCCCAGCAGCTTCGCAGACAACGCGATGGCCTGCGCATGGTTGCCCGACGAGAACGCCACCACGCCGGCCTTGCGCTGCTGCACACTGAACCTCGACAGTGCATTGAAGGCACCTCGGAACTTGAAGGCGCCCATGCGCTGCAGGTTCTCGCACTTGAAGAAGACTTCAGCGCCGAACTCCTCGTTGACCGTGCGCGAGGTCATCACCGGCGTCTTGTGGGCATGGCCCTGAATGCGGGCGGCTGCCGCGATCACATCGTCGTAGGTCGGGAGGTGTTGCATGAAGCGAATGTGTTCTTTCGGAAACTTCGACGTTATATCAATCCTCGATGACGCCGCATGCAATGCGCGACCTCCTGATGCACGGTGAGGCTCTCGATGTTCCCCGCAATCCTTCAATGGGGCCAGCTGCCCTCGCCGACAACGGGCGAACGTTCCAGACGCCATTGCGCAAAACGCGCGCATTGCACACGAACGGGCAGCCTTCGTCCAGTCAGGGCTGACGGCACTCCCGTCCCGTGTGGCGCCTGTTCAGCTGCCCGCGGTTGCGTCATGATGACCTCCCCTTTTCGCAGAAACGTCCTGCCGTTTCATGGAAACCCTCACCGTTTTCATCCAGCGTGTTGCGCACGGGGGCGCCGCCGCGAGGGACCAGCTCTTCGCATGCGCTTACGAGGAGTTGCGGCGGCTGGCGCGATCGCGATTGCGCAATGGTGGACGCGACACCGTGCTGGACACGACGGCTCTCGTCCACGAGTCGTATCTGCGCTTCCTCGACGCCGGCCAGCTGCATGCTGCCGATCGTCGAGCCTTCCTCGCGTACGCATCGAAGGTGATGCGTTCGGTGATCGTCGATGCCGCGCGGGAGCGGCTCGCGCTGAAGCGTGGGGCCCAGCGCGGCACGGGCCGCTTGCAGGGCGCAGCCGCAGGTCAACCCGTTGCTGCAGACACAGCTGAAGTACAGCTTCCTGCCGCAGGTCATCCCGGCGTACTCGGCCACCGAAATCTTCGCCGGCCTGCGCAAGAAGCACTCCGAATACGGCTACAAGGAAGCCGTGCTCAATCCGACCAATCCGCGGGACCGCGCCGTGGAATGGGAAGCCGATGTTCATCTCGCAATTCCGGGGCAATGGAAAATGGATGGAGATGATCGGCGAGCGGCAGACGCCGACGGGCGGCTCGTTCTTCGTCGCGCGGCCGATCAGGATCAGCAATCCGAATTGCCTGCAATGCCACAGCACGCCACAAGCCGCGCCCAAGACGCTCGTCGATCGCTATGGGCGGCCAACGGCTTCGGCTGGCAACTCGACGAAGTGGTGGACGTCTAGGTCATCTCCGTGCCGACCACCGTGCCGTTGCAGCGGGCCAGGCAGGCTTTTACCGCGTTCATGGCATCGGTGACGGCGATCTTCACCGTCATCGGGCTCAGCCTGAATTTGATGCTGTGGGGCATCGTCATCCGGCCGGTACGCAAGCTGTCGAAGTTTGCCGACCTGGTGAGCCTCGGTGAACTCGAAATTCCGGAGTTCAAGCATTCGTCCGCCGACGAGATCGGAGTCCTTGCACGTTCCATCGGCCGCATGAGGACGGGCATGGTTCAGGCCATCAAGATGCTGGAGGATTGAGCGGCCGCCGGGGGAGCGGGAGTGGCGGCAGTCCAACGCTTCCCGGGCAGTTCACCGTACGATGCCTCGATGCAACAAAACCTGCTCGACGAGCCCGATCCCGGTCCGGTCGGACCCCGCAGAAACATCGTGGTGGGAACCTGCAGCTGGACGGATCCCTCTTTGATCAAGAGCAAGCGGTTCTACCCGCGAGGCTGCAGCAGTGCGGAGGACCGCCTGCGCTACTACGCGGCGCAGTTTCCGATCGTCGAAGTCGACAGCAGCTACTTCGCGTTTCCAGATCCGGCCAATTCCCAACGATGGGTGGAGCGGACTCCGAATGAATTCCGTTTCAACATCAAGGCATACCGGCTTTTCACTGGGCATCACACGCCGCCTGAATCGCTTCCCGCCGACATCCAGCAGGCCCTTCCTGCCTTGCCTGAGGGAAAGCGCAACTGGCATTACGCCGACATGCCCGAAGAACTGCGAGACGAGCTATGGCGCCGGTTCCTGCAGGCGGTGGCCCCGCTTCATGAGGGCGGCAAGCTGACGGCGGTCCACTTCCAGTTCGCGCCCTGGGTCACGAACGCGAGGCAGTGGCGCGATCACGTCGAGGAGTGCGTGCGCAGGATGAATGGGCATCTGCTGGCGGTGGAGTTTCGCAACCAGACGTGGTTCGGGGACGAACGGCGCGTGGAGCGCACCCTCGACTGGGAGCGCGGGCTCGGCGTCGTGCACGTGATCGTCGACGAGCCGCAAGGCGTGGGCAATTACGCGCAGGGCGTCTGGGCGGTCACATCTCCGCAACTCGCCGTCGTTCGCCTGCACGGGCGGAATGCGGGAACCTGGAATGCGAAAGGACTGAAGTCATCGTCGGAGCGCTTCAATTACGAATACACGGACGAGGAACTCGGCGAGTTGGCCGGGCGCTGCCGCTCCGTCGCGGACGAAGCGGTCGCCTTGCAGGTTCTCGTGAACGTGAATTACGAGGACCAGGGCGTCCGGGCCGCCAGGCGATTGATCGAGATGCTCCAATTGCCTTATTAAGCCGAAGTTCTCAAGGCCCGCAATCCGACTTGCCCCCGGCCGCCGCGTTCGGGCGGAAATCCTCGTCCAGCAGGATCAATGGCCGGACCATGGTGCGCTTGCGAGCCCGGTCCAGGGCCGCGGCAATTTCGGCCCGATGCCGCGCATACGCGAGCAACCATGACATCTCGGTGCCATCAGCGCCGAATTGCTCGCACAGAGTCTCGGCCGCCACGAAGGCTCGAATCTTCTCGCCCTGGATCGTCACGGCAAAATCGATCCCTTCCAGCACTCGCGATACCCGCGCGTTGCCGTCCACCTTCCCTCCCGCTGCACTGTTGCCCATAGCAAGAATGACGCATGGCAACCCGATGCGGAGTCAGGGCTTGTTCCTAACTTACCCTGAATGAGGGGGCGGCACTCGACGACCCGGATGGGCCTCCCGGCCCGTGAAGTGACTTTTCGATCCAATGGTTCAGCGTTGCGTCAAGTCGCCTTCGCCTTGACGTACCGGCCAGGTGCGGGCTCGATCGGCTTGTAGACCTCGTTGCCGAGCTTTTCGCGCGCTGCGACTTCGGGCCCCGAGTAGCGTCCAAGCCACTCGCTCCACACGGGCCACCAACTGCCCGGCCGCTGCTCCGCGTTGGCGAACCACTGGTCGGGGTCTGGCGCCAACCTGCGGCTTCCGCCGTCGTGTCCGTCGACCCAGTGGCTGCGCTTTTTCTTGGCCGGCGGATTGATCACGCCCGCAATGTGGCCGCTCGCGCCGAGGACGAAGGAGATATTGCCGCCGAGGATCTGGGTCGTCGCGTACGCCGTCTTCCAAGGGACGATGTGGTCCTCGCGCGATGCATAGACGAACGCCGGCACCGTGACGCGGCTCAGGTCCACCTCGACGCCGCACTGCACCGTGCCGCCGCCCGGCTGGCGGATCCGGTTCTCCAGGTAGCCGTTGCGCATGAACCAGCAGGCCATCGGGCCCGGGAGGTTGGAATCGTCGGCGTTCCAGTAAAGCAGGTCGAACGGCGGCGGCGCCTTGCCCTGCAGGTAACCGTTGACGACATACGGCCAGATGAGGTCGTTGGCGCGAAGCGCCGCAAACATATGCGCCAGCTCGCGACCGTGCAGCACGCCGCCGCGTCCGATCGCCATCTCGCGCATCGACAGCGATTGCGGCGTCACCATCAGGCCGAGTTCGCCTGTGTCGGTGAAATCGAGCAGCGTCGTGAGCAGGGTCAGGCTCGCCAGCTTGTCCTCTCCCTTGGCCGTCAGCACCCCTTGGGTGCAGGCAAGCAGCGACCCGCCGATGCAGAAGCCAAGGGCATTGATCCGCTCCGATTGCACAATTTCCCTTGCGACGTCCATCGCGCGAACCACGCCTTGCTGAATATAGTCGTCCCAGGTCAGGTGTCCGAGCGAGGCATCGATGTTGCGCCAGGAGATCAGGAATACCGTGTGGCCCTGCGACACGGCGTAGGCGACGAGCGAGTTCTCCGGCTGCAGGTCCAGGATGTAGTACTTGTTGATGCACGGCGGCACGATCAGCAACGGCGCGGCGTGCACGCGGCTGGTCGAAGGGGTGTACTGGATCAGCTGGATGAGGTCGTTCTCGAAGATGACGCTGCCGGGGCTGAGCGCGACGTTCTTGCCGACTTCGAAGGCCGTTTCATCGGTCATCGAGACGCGGCCCTTGGCGAAGTCCTCGATGAACAGCTTCGCGCCCTCGATCAGGCTGCGCCCGGCGGTGTCGAACGCAGTCTGCAATGCCTCGGGGTTCGTCAGCAGGCAATTGGCCGGGCTCGCCGCATCGACGACCTGCCTGAGCAGGAAACCCCACTGCGACTTCGTCCGCTCGTCCATCGGTGCCGCGTCGAGGGCCTGCCTCATGTTCTGCACCTGGGCCAGATAGGCCTTGGCCATGATGTCGAAGCGCGGATCACGCGCCCAGGCGTCGGCAGAAAAGCGGCGGTCGGACGAGATGTTCAGCGCCGGGGGAAAGCCGGGGATGGCCGCGGCCAGCGACATCGGCCAGAACGACATCATCTGCTTCACCGTCTCCTGCTGCCACTCCGACAGCGCATAGGCGGCTTTCGTCCACGGCTGCAGCGCCTGCCCGAGGCCGTCGACGCTGAACGGGCCGAGCAGCGCCTGCTGGGACCGAAGGAGGTCGGCCCACCATTGCCCGTCGCTGGTTTCGTTAGCTGCCATCGGTTGTCTCCTGGTCGCGTTGATCAATCATCCTCAATCATCCCGGCCTTCTCATTGTGACGCGGCGATGGGACGAGCGGCCGTCGAAGGCCATTTGGGCAGAGGCAAGCCGAACTGTTCGTAGCTCGTGCCGTTGGTACCGGTAAGATCTGGTTACAAGCGGTCCGGCCAGCCGGGCCGTGGCGCGCGTGCAACGCCCTTCAACCCTCACCCTTACCTTCCAGGAGCTTGACGAGCGCATGCAGGATGCGGTTGCAGGGGGTCGCGACGCCCAAGGCTTCGCCTTGGCGCAGGACGAAACCGTTCAGGTGATCGATCTCGGTGCACCGGCCGCGTGCCAGGTCCTGAGCCGTCGAAGAGTATTGGGTGGGCATGGTCCGCACGATGCCGAGCACGCCTTCCCATGCGTCGCCCTGCACCGATACCCCGGCAGCCTCAGCCACCGTCAGACATTCACCCACGACGTCGCGCATGACGGCCGGCACCCCTTCGCCCTCGAACAGCCGCCCGTATGGCAATTGCGTGATGGCCGATATCGGGTTGTACGCGCAATTCAGCAGCAGCTTTGCCCAAAGCGCGCCGATGACGTTGTCGGACGACTGCAACGGAATGCCCGCAGACTCGAACACGTCGAGCATCTCCCGGGTCGCGATGTCCGGTTCGACCACCAGTTCGCCCCGCCCATGATGCCTGACGTGACCCGGCCCGGCCATTTCAGTAGCGACGTAGACCACGGCCGGGGCCACGCGCTGCCTCAATTGCGCCTGCAGGCGCTGCGCGTTGTCGACTCCGTTCTGCAGGCTCAATACGAGCGCGTCGTCGCTCAGATGCGGCGCGATACGCGCACCGGCTGTTTCGGTATCGGTCGACTTGACACAAAAGAGCACGAGTCGTGCATCGCGTACCTGGGCCGGATCCGCGCTCGCGCCGACGCGCACACGCTCCTCGAAAGTCTTTGTCTGCAGCAAAAGTCCGTCACGCTGCACGGCCTGCACATGCGTCGGCCGGCCGATCAACGTCACCTCGTGGCCTGCCCGCGCCAGCATGCCGCCGTAATAGCAGCCCACGGCACCCGCGCCCATCACCGCGATCCTCATCGATCAACTCCCGCCTTGTGGTTCACTGTCGCCGCATTCTCATTCGTCTTCCAGGCTGATGCGCAAGCCTTCGCCGTCCATCCACATGGGCTCGGGCGACACGGGCCCTGTCTCGCCGAACAAATGCTTGAACTGCCACGGCTGAGAACGCAGGTACTGTTTCGGAGCCCGCACCTGCCCACCCAGAGCGGCCGCCGCATGCCACGGCCAGCGGGAGTCGTAGAGTATCGTGCGTGCCAGCAGCACCGCGGTGGCCTCGATCGTGATGAGCGCGGCACCCGACAGTGCGAGGTGGCCGAGATGGATCACAGCCAATCGTTCATGAGGCCGTCGCGGGCCGAATACTGGCACATCGGAGCGAGGACAATACGGTTTGCAAGCGCCAGGTTGCGGATGCGCATCGTTTGGAAAAGGGCAGGACGGGCCATGTCGATCTCCTACAGTCTCATGTGCTCCAGCCCCGGAACGGGAAGCTGCGATCGTCGCGTCCGAATCGGCTTTCGGTAAGGTGCGTCAGCCTGTGCCGAGAAATGCATGCCACCACCCCCTTTTCACCAGGATATCAGCAGGAAGAGTTAGCATGTATGTTCCTGATGCGATCCAACAAAAGCCGCCGGAAGTAAATGCCGCAGCCCTTCGAAATCCAGTCCCCCGCCTTCGCGGAGCCATTGCAGTCCCATATGCTGGCAACATTTCCCCGCTCAATGCATGACCCGGGCACGAAGAATCCTGTCGTCGTGATCAGAAAGCGGCGGCGCGTGGTGCTGCCCGATGACAATTCGGAGCAATCCGCGCAGCCGGAGGTCCGGGCCGCCCGGGTTCACACGCTGGCCCGTGTCGCACTTTCGGAGCAGGCAACTCCGCTGCACGACGCTCATGTGCTGGCGCGCCAGGAATTGCTGATGCAACAGCCGCGTCGCAAGTCCCTCGCGCACGACCGTCGACCCAGCGCGGTGCAGATCGTGCGTCCGCCGCTGCCCGAGGTCGAAACTCAGGCAGCCGCCAGCGATGAACCTTTCCTCGATGCACTGGGTCTTTCCTCCTTCACAGTCGCCGCCCGCGAATGGAAGGAGATGAACGAGTGCTTCGTGGCGGTCCAGAGAATCCTCGACGAGATTCGAGCCGCCCACTCATTCCGCCTGCCCTGAAGCGGGAGCATCCCCTTGATTGAAGGCACCCACCCTGCCACGCGCCGACGGCGAGGGGATGCGTGACGGACCGGAAAGCAGGATCGATCGCGCGTTGAACATCCCGTTGCCCCCCCGCGGACAACGGCTTCCTTTATCGACTCAGATTGCCCAGGATCGACGCATCGCTCCCGGGCTACAGGTACATCGCTTGCCGCCCTCCCCTCACCACTCATTGGAGGATGTCATGCTCAGGTTCCTGCTCGGAGTCGCGGTCGGAATGGCTGTCGCCCGCGGCCTGCAAACCAAGACCCTGTCGTCGACCACGCAGGGAATGCGCGGCGGACTCGGTCGCGTCGACGAGCTTTCGTCGGCCGCCGAACACCTGCCCGGCGAGAACGCCGAAGTGAATGCCGGGGACGGCACGGGGCCGGGTGAAATGCACGCCGCTGCGGGGCGGGCCATGGACGAAAGCGGCACCTTCGAGCCTCAACGCCCGGGCTTTCCCATGCCTTCCGCGGAAGGATTGCGCGCGGACACACGGATCGGCGGCCAAGGCAGCGAGTCGTTCAATGGGGCGTGATCGACACAAGCTCGCGACTTCCCGCCGGACGCTTCTCGCTCTTGGGCTTCCTGGCCTGGTGAACGATGTTGCGCCATGCCGTTTGCAGCCCTCGCCATCCCCGGCTTGGCACAGACCGATTATCCGAACAAGCCGGTCACGCTCATTACCCCGTTCGCCGCCGGCAGCGGGCCAGATGCCGTGCTGCGTATTGTGTCGGACAAGCTTTCGCGCCAATGGAACCAGCGGGTGATTGTCGACAACAAGCCGGGTGGCGGCGACTTCATTGCGATCGAGGCGGCGCGGCGCGCCGCGCCCGACGGCTACACCCTCTTGCAGCTTGACAGCGAGCACTTCGCCGCCCTGCCGTTCCTGTACAAGCAGCGCAACTTCAAGACGCTGGAAACCTTCTGCTCGGTTCGACACCTTCGCGTTCGAACCGCTCACGTGGAGCCCGGAAGAGATCCTCAAGCAGGCCGACGCGAGGAGCCGCACTTACGAGGCGCTGATCAAACGCGCCAATATCTCGCTGGAGTGAGAAGCGGTATTCCTCCCTCTTCGCGAGGCGGGCGGACAGGGAAACACGAGACGGCCCATCGTGCATGAAAGCCGCGATCCAGTAGAGTGCGTGCCGTGGCACTCAAATCGACGATCTTCAAGGCGACCGTTCAGGTCGCCGACATTGACCACGGCTACTACGCCGACCATCCCCTGACCCTCGCGCGACATCCGAGCGAGACCGACGAACGCATGATGGTGCGACTGGCCGCGCTCGCGCTGAACGCACACACGTTACAGACGGTGTGCCATGGCGATGGCGTACTCGCCTTCGGTGCCGGCCTGTCGGACCCGGACGACCCCGATGTCTCGCTCACCGACTTCACCGGCCGCAAGCGTTTATGGATCGAGGTGGGCCAGCCCGACGAAAAGCCGTTGACGCGCGCGTGCCGCAAGGCGGACCAGGTGATCGTCTATGCCTTTCATCCGGCTGCCGAGGTGTGGTGGCGCGGCATCGAAAGCCGGCTCACGCGACTGCCGAAGCTGCGTGTGTACCGGCTTCCCACTGACGGCACCCAGGCGCTGGCCGAGCTGGCGGAACGGACCATGCAATTGCAGGCGACGATCCAGGACCACGCCCTCACGCTCGGCAACGGGCGCGGCTCGGTGCATTTGGAACCACTGACCTGGAAGTGATGATGGCGCCGACGAAGTCGGCCCGCGATTTGGAAGTCATTGGAAACCGGACGCTTTCCCATGCCAGGAAGCGACGCAAGTCCGCTTGCGCGTTGCGTCGCCTTCCTGCCATTCTGCTGAAGGCCGGAACCGCGGGGTTTCGGGCGCCGACACTTCATATGGTCATCGCGCTCGGTACCGGCATTCCTGAGTTCGATCGCGCGAAGGCAATGAATTCAGCCAGCGGCAATGGCTTGGCGATTGCGAAGCCTTGCAGACTCTCGAGGGAGGCGTGGGAAGACGCCGCGCGCAGCGAACCATTCGGTTGCCTCGAACGAACGCAGCCCCCGCTCGGCGCTTCCGGCGGCAGCCCATCTTGCGATGCTTCGCCTTCATCGGCGCTTGCCACCCCGCGCATGCCACGGCGGCATGCTCCCAGATGGCCTGGCAACAGTTCCGTATCTGTCCGAGAACGCCCGTTCTTGTGCTCCCGCAGTTGATGCTGGATCGTTGAGTCCTCGAACAAAGCGAGGAGCTTGCGATGGAAGACGAAGCGAGTGCAGCAACCGAGGACGGGGAAGGCGCGAAGTCAGGGCCGCAC
>DASTGE010000619.1:0-10447 GCA_035719405.1 Burkholderiaceae bacterium | reverse complement strand
CATGTCCTCCTTGGTGCCGAAACGGATCGCGCCCGTCGGACATGCCTTGGCACACGCAGGCTCCAGGCCCACGCCGACGCGATCCGAACACAGCGAGCATTTGTACGCCTTGTCGTCGTAGCGGCTCAAGCGCGGAATGTTGAACGGACAGCCCTGGATGCAATAGCCGCAGCCGATGCAATGCTCGGAGATGAAGTCGACGATGCCGTTGGTGTACTGGACGATCGCGCCGGGCGCGGGGCAAGCCTTCAGGCAGCCTGGGTCGGCACAATGCATGCAGCCGTCCTTGCGGATCAGCCATTCGAGGCGCTTGTCCTCGGTCTGCACTTCCGAGAAGCGCATCACGGTCCATGACTGTGGGGTGAGGTCGACGGGATTGTCGTAAACCCCGTGGTTGAGGCCGACATCATCACGCAGGTCGTTCCATTGCATGCAGGCCACCTGGCACGCCTTGCAGCCTATGCAGCTCGTCACGTCGATGAGTTTGGCAACCTCAGGCACATTGCGACGAGCCTGCGGCACATAGGCCGTAGTGGCGGAGCGGCGGGCGATGTCGAGGGATTGGAGCGATGACATTCTTTCACCCTCATGCTCTTTCGATATTGACCGTGAACGCCTTGTACTCGGGCGTCTGCGTGTTCGCATCGCCGACGAACGGCGTCAGCGTATTCACCAGATAGCCCGGCCGCGCCACGCCGACGAAGCCCCAGTGATTGGGCAGGCCGACGGTGTGGATCTTCTTCCCGTCGCACTCGAGCACGGGGATGCGTTTGGTCACCAGTGCCACTGCTTTGATGAAGCCGCGGTTCGATGTCACCTTCACCGTGTCGCCGTTGGCAATGCCCTTCTCTCTCGCCAGCTCCTCGCTGATCTCCACGAACTGCTGCGGCTGGATGATCGCGCTCGTCCGAACGTTCTTCGTCCAGTAATGGAAGTGCTCGGTGAGACGGTAGCTGGTGGCCACGAACGGGAACTTGTCCGGCGTGCCCATGGCCTCCAGATCGCCCTTGAACACGCGCGCGGCGGGATTGACACGCGCCTTCGGGTTGTTCGGAGACATCGGGTTGTTCGCCAGCGGCGACTCGAAGGGCTCGTAGTGCTCCGGCAGCGGACCCTCGACCATCCCGGTCGGCGCGAACAGCCGCGCCACGCCCTCAGCCGTCATGATGAAGGGGCCGACGTTCTCCTCGGGCGCGGCGTCGGGACGCATGTCGGGCACGTCGGCGCCCGACCAGGACTTGCCATTCCATTGCACAAATCTACGTTGGGGATTCCACGGCTTGCCGGAAGGGTCGGCCGACGCCGCGTTGTAAAGCACGCGGCGATTGGCCGGCCAGGCCCAGGCCCAGTTGAGCGTGTTGCCGGTGCCGTACGGGTCGGCGTTGTCACGTCGGGCCATCTGGTTGCCGGCCTGCGTCCAGGCGCCGCAGTAGATCCAGCAGCCGCTCGCAGTGGAGCCGTCATCGCGCAACTGCCCGAAGCCGGAGAGCTGCTCCCCGCCCTTGGCCAACACCTTGGTCGAATCCTTCGGGTCGGTCAGGTCCGACAGCGCCTTGCCGTTGTATTCCATCGCCAGTTCGTCCGGCCCTGGATTGAGCGGCCGGCGATAAGGCCAGGTCAGCTTGACGATCGGGTCGGGGAAGGCGCCCCCGTCCTTCATGTAAAGCCCGCGAATGCGCATGAACAGGTCGGCGATGATATCGATGTCGGTCTTGGCCTCGCCCGGCGGCTCGGCCCCCTTGTAGTGCCATTGAAGCCATCGGCCCGAGTTGGTCAACGAACCATCTTCCTCCGCGAAGCAGGTCGAGGGCAAGCGGAACACGGTGGTCTTGATCGACGCGGTGTCGACATCGTTGAACTCGCCATGGTTCTGCCAGAACTCCGCCGTCTCCGTGCGCAGCGGATCGATGACGACGAGAAACTTCAGCTTCGACAGGCCCGTGACAATCTTCTTCTTGTTGGGAAACGAGCCCACTGGGTTGAAGCCCTGGCAGATATAGCCGTTGAGCTTGCCCTGGCTCATCAGCTCGAACGCCTGCAGCACGTCATACACGCGGTCGATCTTCGGCAGGTAGTGGAAGGCCCAGTCGTTGTCTTTCGCGGCCGCGTCGCCCCACCATGCCTTTTGAAGGCTGACAAAGAACTTCGGATAGTTCTGCCAGTAGCTGATCTGGTTGGGCCGCACGGCCTTCAAGGCACGAGGCTTGTAGTAGTCGTCCAGCGTCTGCTCGCTCTCGCGCGCAAGCGAGAGATAGCCCGGCAGCGAGTTCGACAGCAGGCCCAGGTCGGTCAAGCCCTGGATGTTGCTGTGGCCGCGCAGCGCGTTCATGCCGCCGCCGGGCAGGCCAATGTTCCCCAGCAGCAGCTGCACGATGGCCGCGGTGCGGATCATCTGCGAGCCCTGGCTGTGTTGTGTCCAGCCGAGCGCATACATGACGGTCATGACGCGATCGGGCACCGCGGTGCTGGCGATCATCTCGCACACCTTCAGGAACTGGTCCTTCGGCGTACCCGTGATACGGCTCACCATCTCCGGTGTATAGCGCGCGTAGTGGCGCCTCATCACCTGATAGACGCAGCGTTCGTGCTGCAAGGTCTCGTCGACCTTTGCAAACTCGCCGTCCATCTCGTAGCCCCACGACTTGTTGTCGTAGTTGCGCTTCTCGGGGTTGTAGCCGCTGAAGATCCCGTCCTGGAAGGAATAGGCCTCGCCGACGATGAAGGGCGCGTTGGTGTAGCGCTTGACGTACTCCTGGTGGATCTTGTTGTTGGAGATGAGATAGTTGATGACGCCACCCAGGAAGGCGATGTCGGTGCCTGCTCGGATCGGCGCGTAGTAGTCGGCCATCGCGGCCGAACGCGTGAAGCGCGGGTCGACCACGATCAGCCGGGCCTTGTTGTGATGCTTGGCCTCGATTACCCACTTGAAGCCGCACGGGTGCGCTTCGGCCGCATTGCCGCCCATGATCAGCACGAGGTCTGCGTTCTTGATGTCCACCCAGTGGTTGGTCATCGCGCCGCGGCCGAACGTCGGGGCCAGACTGGCCACCGTCGGGCCGTGTCAGACACGCGCCTGGTTGTCGAAGATCAGCATCCCCATCGAGCGCATCGCCTTGTGGGTGATGTAGCCCGATTCATTGGACGACGCCGAGGCGCACAGCATCCCGGTGGTCAGCCAGCGGTTCACCGTCTTGCCGTCGGCGTTCGTCGTCATGAAGTTCGCGTCGCGGTCGGCCTTCAACAGCACCGCAACGCGGTTCAGCGCGTCGTCCCAGCGGAGGCGCTTCCACTCGTTGGTGCCGGCCTCGCGCACCTCCGGATATTTCAGGCGGTTCGGGCTGTGCACGAAGTCCAGCAGCCCTGCCCCCTTGGGACACAGCGTTCCGCGGTTGATCGGATGGTCGGGGTCGCCCTCGATGTGGATGATGTCGCTGTGGGCGTTCTTGGCCCGGTCGCCCAGGCTGTACATGATGAGTCCGCAGCTGACCGAACAGTAAGGGCAGGTGTTGCGGGTTTCGGTCGTGCGTGCAAGCTTGAAGTTACGCGCCTCGGCCAGCACGGTTGCCGGCGAGAATCCGAGGGCGACCAGGCTGGAGCCGACCAGCCCCGCGCTGCTGACCCTGAAGAACTGTCTGCGATTCATGTCCACTGCAGTCCCCTTCTTGACGATGGGAGCCAAATCGGAATATGAAACTGATGTGCAAGCCGCACAACAGGCTGCCATAAGGGATACCCCTTGTTGGGGCCCGTTTTCGCGCACGCTGATGCTATGGTCGAGACCGTGAAGACAGATCAAGATGCCCTCGAGACGCTCCCTCTTGTCGTTGCGCTGCAGCACAGCGAACTGCTTGCAGCACTGGTCGATCCTCAGCGCAGGATGCGCTGGGCGAACGAAGCATTCAAAGTGAGATGGCCCCGGGATACGACGCTGCGCGTCGAGCACGATGCTCGTGCAGTGGATCTGCCCGATGGCTCCCGCCTTTGGCTGACCCCGACCCCACTGCCTGACGGGTGGCTGCTGCTGGTCGCCAGCGACGTGACGTCGTTACGGCCGAACGAGACGGTGACGGGCGGCTTCACTGCGCCGATGCCGCTGCCTCACGATCCCATCCTGGATCTGGCTGAATCCGCTCTGCGTGATGCCCGCCGCAAGCGACGCTTCCTCACGATCGGGCTCATCGAACTTGAAGGCCCCGCCTCGCCGGAGCAGCTGCATCGCTTCGCGGCGCATTGTCAGCACCGGCTCAGACCCGGCGACCGGCTCGGAAGCCTCGGCGGTACGAGATTTTTGCTGTTGCTGCCTGGCGCGGCCCAGCACGCGGCGAGCATCGTGATGCAGCGCCTGCGCCAGCCGACGAGTCTCTTGCCCGGCACGCCTGCGAACGAGCGGCACTTCAGGTTCTCCGCCGGACTCGGGTCTCTGGAGGAGGCCGACACGTGGCCGACGCTGCTGCAGCGGGCCGAGCGCGCCCTGACTGCCGCCAAAGCCGGTGGCGGCAATTGCACGGTGCCTCGGGCCTGATCCGGGACTGAGACCCCGCCTTTGATGCGTGCCCTCCGGGGGCTGCGGCTGCCTGTCGTCCCTCAATAGAGGGGGATCACCACATTTTGGTGACCGGATCTTCGCGCAAACCTGTAGCCCTTCGCAGTCCCGGGCAGCAGGAACAAAAACTTCGTTCCAATTACGGCGACATGCGGCTTTCATTACTTTGAAAAGAAGGGGCTTTTATGACAGGCAGGAGCTGGAGGATCGGCCAGGGCAGTTCGGGCGCGCCACAATGGCGCAGGAAATCCGGGAGAAGAACACGACCAGACGCGCGATTGCTCGCGTCGACCCAGCCAACCCGGGCGTCTGGCACCGGATTACTTGCGGCACCCGCCGCACTGCACTCCCGGCAATCTGCACAGCACACAACGCACGTCGCGAGCAGCGCGTCCACGCTACGGTCCGCCCACCAGTCTCCGATGCCTCACTTCACGGCGGGGGGAAATGCCGGTCCCTTCGCGGGGAACCTGACGACGGACCCCGCGAACCGCTCACAAGAGCCGAGCGGAGACAGAATCCCGCGCACGCAGATGTGGAGCTTCGGGGGCGGTGATGAAAGCGGGAGTATTCCGGTCGGCACTGCGCCAGAGTTGATGAACCAGCTGCTCGCGTTTCCGACTACTGCACGAGCAAATTCAGAGCGGATCCGCCCGACGGTGCCAAGTTGGGAGCGACAAAAAAAGCGCCCCCGATACGTCCATCGGACCCTGGAAAGAAAAACCGCTCTGATGCAACAGTGGGACCAATTCCTCAATGGAACCATCAACATGACGGAGCTTGGAGCTCGAGTAGATTACTTCAGTCTGAGCCAGTTGTTCTCCATAGAGTTCGGAAAGGTCAATACAGACCATCCGATATACGAAGCAATGACCGACGAGGAACAGGCTCGTTTTCAGACGGGCGTAACAAGCCTTTATGAGGAATGCAAGAATCACGGCAAGACAATACAAAGTTGGATGAAGAGCAGGACAAAGTCTTCACCCCCTCCGGTCCATGCTGAAATTACCGCGTTCGAAAGGAGGTTCAGGCGAGATCTTGCGTTGGAAAGGAAAAACGCCCTGATGCGGGAGTGGGCCGCGTTTGTCGCTGGCCGCTTCAGCCTTAGGGAGCTTGCATCTCGAATCAATTATTTAGATCTTCGAAAACTGTTCTCGATCGAGCGCGGAGAGGTCTACGCCGACCATTTGATATATCAGGTGATGACTGACGAAGAAAGGAACCGTCTTCAGGCGGATGTCTTACGCCTCCATCAGGAATACAGCAATTACGGCAAGCCGGTACAGAGCTGGATGATCGAAAGAATCTGGGCTGCGCGTCAAGCCGCATCGGGCACGGGCTCGGATTTCGCATCAGGCAGCGGTGTCCCAAGGGATCACCGGCAAACAGGGCATGCGTCGCCAAGCGAGGGAATCGGGGCCACTGGGACACTGCAGTCTGCCGGGCAATCCATGCCCGCCCCGCTGACCCACGAGGAATTCCAGATCGTGTGGGAGGGGTTGCAAGTGGATGATGTCAAAACCCTGGAAGACCTCGAGATTTACTCCGACATCAGCCAGGACCGGCTCGCGCTCGTCGTCACCGACGATGGAACAGGCAGACTCCGGTTGAAGCAACGGTGAGTCGATATCTGAAAATGAGATAACCGAATCAAGACTGCGCCCGCTGCTGCGGCCCCGAAGACAATCGCGCGTCACGCCAGTGTGCAATCGCCTCGGTGATCGCGCGAGGGTCCGCCGGCTTGACCAGGTGCAAATCGAACCCCGCCGCCATCGCCTGGCGCTGGTCGCCTTTCTGTCCGTAGCCCGTCAACGCGATCAGCAAAGCGTTCTTCGTCTGCGGCATCGCGCGCATTTGGCGCGCCACCTGGTACCCGTCCAGCAACGGCAAGCCGATATCGAGAACGACCACTTCAGGCACGAAGGCGGCAGCCGACTTCAGCGCCTCCTGCCCGTCGCCGGCGGTCTGCACTACGTGGCCTTCGATGCGCAAGAACATCGCGACCGTGTCCGCCGCGTCGAGGTTGTCGTCCACCACCAATACACGACAGCTCCTGCTCTCCAGCCCTTCGGCCACGACACGCTTCGTGGGCTCGGGCGCGCGAACTTCGGCAAGGCAAGGCAGAGTGACCACGAACTCGGCGCCCTGCCCTTGTCCCGCGCTGCGGGCCTCCACTTTGCCGTTGTGCAGCTCGAGGAGCCGCTGCACCAGCGTGAGGCCCACTCCAAGGCCACCCTGGCTGCGGTCCAGCGAACGCCTGCCCTGCTCGAACAGTTCGAACACATTGGGCAGCAAGTCCGCTTCGATGCCGATGCCGTTGTCGCGCACGCTCAACCGAGCCATACCGTCCTGCACGTTGAGCGAAAGCTGCAAAGTCCCTCCGTCCGGGGTGTACTTGGCAGCGTTGTTGAGCAGGTTGGCCATGACCTGAGACAAGCGGGCAAAGTCGCCCCGCAGCCATACCGGCGCTGAAGGCAGGCTTTGAATCAGACGGTGATTGCGCCCGTCGATGAAAGGCTTTACCGTCTCGACGGCATGAGCGATCACCGCCAGCAGGTCGATCGACTCCACCTGCAACGAGATCTTGCCCTGGCTGATGCGCGCGACGTCGAGCAGTTCCTCCACCAGCCGCGTCAGGTGTGTCACCTGCCGATCGGCGACGTCGGTGGCCCACACCAGCTTCGAGTCGGACGGCGCGACGCGCCTAACCACTTCGACCGCATTTCGAATGGGCGCCAATGGATTGCGCAACTCGTGCGAAAGCATGGCAAGGAACTCGTCCTTGCGCCGGTTGACGTCGCGCAGCCGGGCCTCGGCCTGCCGGCGCTCCTCGATCTCGGACTGCAGGCTGCGGTACAACCGCGCGTTGTCGAACGCGATGGCCGCTCTGTTCGCCAAGTCTTCAAGCATCGGCCACTCACGTGTGTCACCCTTTGCCGCGACATTCAATGCGCCCAGCACGCGGTCGCCGAGCGCCACTGCGAACACCGCGCCTGTCGCCCAAGGCGACGCGGGATTTGGCGCCGGCACCCTGACGCGAGCCTTGCCCGAAAGCACGTCGACAAAGGCTTGCCTGAGCGCCTCCGGCAGCGTGTGATAAGTGTGCAAATCGAGCGATGGCGTTCCCAGCTCACCATTCGACCGGCACACGAGCACCTGTTTCGGAGCTTGGCCTTCCTCCGGCAATACGAGCATTGCGCAGCTTGCGACATCGGGTACCAGCAATTCCAGCAATCGGCGCTGGCTCAACTCGATATCGAGCGATCCTGCAAGCACGCGGCTCACCTGCGAAAGGAAACTGGACCGGCGCGTGTTCTCCTCGGCGGCACGGCGGGCCGCTTCGGCTGCGGCGAGCGCAACGCGCTCTTCCGCCTGGCGCCTGACCCTGCGCTGCATGATGTGCAGCTCGACGAATACCTTGACCTTGCTGCGCAATACCTCCGGCACGACGGGCGAGAGAATGTAGTCGACCGCGCCCAGCTCGTAGCCGCGATGCGTCTGCATCTCGTCGGCATAAGCGGTGATGAAGATGATGGGCGTGTGCGCCGAGCGCTTGTAGCCCCGTATCAGGGCGGCCGTCTCGAACCCGTCGATGTCGGGCATGTTGACGTCGAGCAGGATCACGGCGAACTCGCGCTTGAGCACCTCGCGCAACGCTTCGCTGCCGGAGCGCACGTAGACGAGCTCCTGCCCCAGTTCCTCGAGCACGGTGCCGAAGACGAGCAGCTTTTCCGGAAGGTCGTCGACGATCAGGATGGCACTCTTCTCGTCCGATGCATCGGACGATGCAGGATCGTGTTCGGTCGGCATGATCGGGATTCCCGGCGAAAACCTACTCAACCTCTACTCGGCCCTTACCTGCACAGCCAGCCTCGCAGCACCGCGAGCAGGTGCATCGGATCCACGGGCTTGGAAAGATAGTCCCAGGCCCCGGCCTCGATGCATTTCTGACGGTCGCCCTTCATCGCCTTCGCGGTCACCGCCACCATCGGCAACTCCTTGCCGCGCGGCAGCTTGCGGATTTCCTGCATGGTCGTGAGCCCGTCCATCTCCGGCATCATGATGTCCATCAACACGATGTCGATCGACGGATCGGATTGCACCAGCCTGATCGCTTCGCGGCCATTATCGGCCGACACGATCTCCATGCCCTGATCGTCGAGCACGGTGGCCAGCGCGAAGATGTTGCGCATGTCGTCGTCGACGATCAGCGCCTTGCGGCCTTCCAGCCAGCGGTGCCCGCCGTGCGCCGCGTCGACCGCCCGGCGTTCGGCGTCAGTCAGGTCCGAAGGGCTGCGGTGCAGGAAAAAGGCGGTGTGTGCCATGAGGGCGTCTTGCGAGCGAGCCTCGCGCCTGGCGAAGCCGTTGTGCCGACGAAGCCAGACGCTGTCGGCCACGGCGCCCTCAGGGTTGTACACGATCACCGGCAGGTGTCGCCCGCCCGGCCGCTGCTCCGACGCCTCGATCACATCCTCGGGCCCCAATTCGGAAAGATCCGCATCGACCACCATGCAATCCGCCTGCGCCATCCGCTCCTGCGCATCAGACGCACGCTCCACCACAGTCACATCCACTTCCTCGCCGTAGCACGCGAGCAGCGCCTGCCGGGCTTCGCTGTCACGCATTGCGACGAGCAGGCGACGCACGGGCCTCTCCACATAGCGTGAGATCTCTGCCATGGCTTCATCGACATCGTCCTTCGATTGCAGGGGCTTGGCGACAAACGCGAGCGCGCCTGCCTGCAATGCACGATCTCGCGAGTCATCGGTGGAGACCACGCAGATGGGGATATGGCGCGTCTCCAGATCGCCCTTGATGCGGTCGAGGATGCGCCAGCCCTGCATGTCGGGCAGGAAGATGTCGAGCGTGATCAGCGAGGGGTGGTACTCCCGCGTCATGGCAAGGGACGAAGAGCCGGTCGTGGCAACAAGCGCCTTGAACCCTTGCGCTCGTGCCGCTTCGAGCATCACCTTCGCGAAGCCGATGTCGTTCTCCACGATAAGAAGGATACGGTCGCCTGCTCCGATTTCGTTGCGGTCGTCGTCGGCCACGTTTGCGAAGCTGCCCTCGTCCGTGCCTTCTTCATGATCCGGACTCTCTGCGGCACGCCCTTCGGGCACCGTTTCCGCATTCCTGCGCTCGGTGCGACGCGCGTCGAGCATGACTGGCTCGACACTCTGTTCCTCCCGCCGCTCGGCTTCAGGTGAGGAAGGCCGTGCATGACGGGCGCCACGTTGCGGGGTATAGCTTTGCGGCAGGTACAGCGTGAAGGTCGATCCCTTGCCCGGCGCGCTCACCAGCCGGATCTCGCCGCCCAACAGTCGCGACAGCTCCCGGCTGATCGCCAGGCCCAGGCCGGTGCCGCCGTACTTGCGCGATGTGGACCCGTCAGCCTGCTGGAAGGCCTCGAAGATGATCTGCTGCTTGTCTGGTGAAATGCCGATGCCCGTGTCAGACACGGAGAAGGCGATCACCTGGCTGGCGCGATTGAGCTCCTCGTTGTCCGGCGACCAGCCGCTTTCCGCAGGCGCAATGGTGAACGCGACGTGGCCCTCGTGGGTGAACTTGAAGGCATTGGACAAAAGGTTCTTGATGATCTGCTGCAGGCGCTTCGCGTCCGTGACCATGGTCTTGGGCAGCGGGCTGTCGGCATTGATGATGAAGTCCAGGTGCTTGTTCTCGGCGAAATGGCGGAAACCGCGCTCGATCGAGCGCAGCAGGTCATCGAGCCGCAATTCGCTCACGTCCACCGCCACCGTGCCGGACTCGATCTTCGAAAGATCGAGAATGTCGTTGATCAGCATTAGCAGGTCGTTGCCGGAGGAGTGTATCGTCTTCGCGAACTCGACCTGCTTGGGCGTGAGGTTCCCGGTCTGGTTAGCGCACAGCTGGTCGGAGAGGATC
>DASTGE010000618.1:0-9240 GCA_035719405.1 Burkholderiaceae bacterium | reverse complement strand
TGACTTGGCCTTGCCGCTGGACAATGCGCGACGAAGGCGTTGCAGGTCGGCGGCCGACTGCGTGAAGTTCACATAGACGGGATCGATCTGCTGGATCACAGCCATCTGCGTGGCTTCGGCCTGCGACACGAGCGCGCCCTCGGTCACGAGGGCTCGCCCGATGCGCCCGCTGATCGGCGCGGTCACGCGTGCATAGCCGAGATTGAGTTCGGCGGTCTGCACTGCGGCCCGAGCCGCAGCCACATCGGCCAGCGCCTGACCCTGCAAAGCCTGCGCGTTCACGTATTCCTGCTCGCTGATTGCGTTGGCCTCGCGCAGCGGCTTGTATCGGTTGGCAAGCGCGGCAGCCTGAGTCAGGTTGGCCTGCGCCTTGGCCAGCGTGGCGCGGGCACTGTCGAGCGAGGCCTTGTATGGCGCAGGATCGATCTGAAACAGCGGCTGCCCGGCCTTCACGTCACTGCCTTCACGGAACATGCGCTTCTGGACGATGCCCGTGACGCGGGCGCGGACCTGCGAGGTGCGCAGTGCCTCGACCCGCCCGGGCAACTCGGTAGGGACCGCCACAGAACCCGCCACCACGGTCACCACCCCCACCTCCGGAGGCGGGGGTGCGTCGGCGGGCTGCGCCTGGGCCGTTGCCGGCTTGCCATCACCGCGACCGCCACTGTCACACGCAGCGAGCCCGGCCGCGACCGCCAGCGACAGCAGGAACGAAGGAAAGACGGCGAAACGATCGCGACACATCGGGAAAGTCCTCTGGGGGAAACGCGGCGCAGTTCAGTATTGCAGAGCGCGCCCGAAACTGCAGGCGTCAGAAATCGAGCTGCCGCACGCCGTCAGGGGTACCTAAAAGGCAGAGCGTCGCCTTGTGGCGCGCGAAGATGCCGACCGTCACGACGCCGGGCCATTGATTGACCTCGGTTTCCATTGCCAGAGGGTCGGTGATGGACAGGCCGTACACGTCGAGCAGTAGATTTCCATTGTCGGTGATCACGCCCTCGCGCACGCACGCGTCTCCGCCCAGCCGCGCGAAGTGGCGCGCGACCTGTGCGGCAGCCATCGGGATCACCTCGACGGGCAGGGGGAACCCGCCGAGCGTGGTCACCAGCTTGGATTGGTCAGCAATGCAGACGAAGCGCCCGGCGAGGTCGGCCACGATCTTCTCGCGCGTGAGTGCGGCGCCGCCGCCTTTGATCATGCACCCGCTGTGATCGATCTCATCGGCGCCGTCGATGTACACCGGAATGCTCTCGACCTGCGACGCTTCGAGCACCCGTATGCCAAGCGACTGCAGACGTGCGGTGCTCCTCACCGAGCTGGAAATGGCGCCGCAGATGCGGTCCTTGATGGCCGCGAGTGCATCGATGAAGCGGTCCACGGTGGAGCCGGTGCCCACGCCGACCACCGAGCCTGGCACGACATGTTCGAGGGCGGCCTGGCCAACGAGGACCTTGAGTTCGTCTTGGGTCATGAGAAACGGGAATCAACGATGACGTTGTGGCCGCGCGTCAGTAAGTCAAAGAGCGTCGGCGCGTGAGTGAAAAGGCAGCGAGGCTGCGACACAATCGCGCCGATTATGTCCTTCGCCCCTTACGCCCTCGCACGCCCATTCCTGTTCGGCCTGGATCCCGAACGCGCGCACGAGCTGACGCTGGAAGCGATCGCCCGATTGCAGAACACGCCTGCGCAATGCCTGTGGTCACAGCCGCGCGTGAACGATCCGGTCACGCTGGCGGGACTGAACTTTCCCAACCGCATCGGCCTGGCTGCCGGCCTCGACAAGAACGGCCGCTGCATCGACGGGCTGGGGGCGATGGGCTTCGGCTTCATCGAGATCGGCACGGTCACGCCAAAGGCCCAGCCCGGCAACCTCCGGCCCCGGTTGTTTCGCCTGCCCGAAGCGCAGGCGCTCATCAATCGGCTGGGTTTCAACAACGACGGGCTGGACGCGTTTCTTGCCAACGTCAGGCGCGCACGCAGCTTTCGGGCCCGCGGCGGTGTGCTCGGGCTCAACATCGGAAAGAATGCTGCGACACCGATCGAACGCGCGGTCGATGACTATCTCATCGGCTTGACCGGCGTGTACCAGCATGCGGACTATGTGACGATCAACATCTCCAGTCCCAACACGAAGAACCTGCGGGCACTGCAGAGTGACGAGGCGCTGGACAGGCTGCTCGAGGCCCTTCAGCAGCGCAAGGAACGCCTGGCGGGAGAGCATGGGCGCCGGGTGCCGATGTTCGTGAAGATCGCTCCGGACCTGGACCCCGGGCAGGTCAACCTGATCGCGGCGGCGCTGCGCAAGCATGGCATCGATGGCGTGATCGCGACCAACACGACCATCGCGCGCGAGTCCGTGCGCGGCATGCCGCACGCCGAAGAATCTGGCGGCTTGAGTGGAAGGCCTGTGTTCGAGGCGAGTAACCGGGTGATCCAGCAACTGCGCGCCGAGTTGGGCAGGGGATTCCCGATCATCGGCGTGGGCGGCGTGATGAGCGCTGCCGATGCGGTGGCCAAGCGGCGCGCGGGGGCCGATCTCGTACAGCTATACACGGGCCTCATTTACCACGGGGCGTTGCTCGTGCGTGAGGCGGCGAAGGCGTTGGCGGAGGCTTAGGTAAGGTAGGAGAAGCCGTGGTCGCGCCCCAGAATCTGCTTCTCGGATGCGAGGAACTCGCAGTCCCGTTTGCTATAACAGGCACGCCCATTGCCGCAGGTCGCGCATGAACAAGCTGCGCAAACTTCTGCTCGCGCTGTTCACGGCCTTGTGCTCGGCCATGCCCGCGTTCGCGGCCGAGCCCGCCGCAGTGTTGCGACAGAAGCTGGACACACTGGCCGACGCCCTCGCCCATTCGCCCCTTGGCCAGCCGATCGTGGTCGACTCGAACGAGAGCGGCAAGCGCGTGAGCGGCGATGCCTACGCACTCATCGACCAACCCTTCGCCACGCTCGCGCAGTCGATGAAACGGCCATCGCAGTGGTGCGAGGTGATGATCCTCGTGATCAACGTGAGGCACTGCGAAGCCGACGAGGCGGGGCCGCGGGGAGAACTCGCCCTCAACATCGCACGCAAGCCCGACCAGGCGATCGAGGACACACAGCGGATTGTGTTCTCGCACCGCATGGAGGCCGACGTTCCGGGCTACGTGAGCGTCGCGATGACGGCGGACAAGGGACCAATGGGCACCAGTGACTATCGAATCAATCTGCAGGCGATTCCCGCCGACGCGCACCGCTCGTTCATCCACCTGCACTACGCCTATGCGGACAGCACCATGTCTCAGATGCTGATGCAGACGTATCTGAGCACGGTCGGCCGCGACAAGGTGGGCTTCAGCGTGGTGGATCGGGGACCGAACGGCGAGCCGGTGCTGGTCAAGGGCGTGAGAGGCGCGATCGAGCGCACGACCATGCGCTACTACCTCGCGATCGCCGCCTATCTTCACAGCCTCTCGGCACCGCCCCAGCTGCGTTTGGAGCGCCGGCTGCGAGCGTGGTTCGGGGCAGCCGAGCGCTATCCGAAGCAACTGCACGAGATGACCGAAAGCGAGTACCTGACACTGAAGCGGCAGTCGGTGCAGACCGCACAGGCAGGAAGCTGAGTCGGGCCGGCCTTCAGGGCAGCCTTCAGGGCCCGGCTTTCTTTCAGTGCAGCTGCACCCCGGTCTTCTGTTGCAGTTCCTCGCGCGTGACGCCGGGCGCCAGTTCGACGACCTTCAAACCTTCGGGCGTCACGTCCATCACCGCAAGGTCGGTGATGATGCGGTTGACGACCCCCACCCCTGTGAGTGGCAGCGTGCACTTGGACAGGATCTTCAAATCGGTGGTGCCATCCTTCTTGCGGGCCACGTGCTCCATCACGACGATCACGCGCGGCACGCCGGCTACCAGGTCCATTGCGCCGCCCATCCCCTTGACCATCTTGCCGGGGATCATCCAGTTGGCGAGATCACCCTTCTCGCTCACCTGCATCGCGCCCAGGATCGAGAGGTTGATCTTGCCGCCGCGGATCATCGCGAACGACTCGTGAGATCCGAAAATGCTGGAGCCGGGGATCGTTGTCACCGTCTGCTTGCCGGCGTTGATGATGTCGGCGTCGACCTCGTCCTCGGTCGGGAAAGGCCCGATGCCGAGCATGCCGTTCTCACTCTGCAGCCACACCTCGATGTCCTTGGGCACGAAGTTGGCAACCAGCGTCGGGATGCCGATGCCGAGGTTGACGTAATAGCCGTCCTTGAGTTCTTCGGCGGCCTTTGCCGCCATCTGGTCTTGGGTCCAGGGCATGTTCCGTGTCTCCTTCAGGCCGGGCGGGTGGTGCGCTTCTCGATGCGCTTCTCGGGATTTGGGTTGACGACGATGCGATGCACATAGATGCCGGGCAGGTGCACGTCGTCCGGGTCGATCTCGCCGACTTCGACGAGCTTCTCGACTTCCACCACAGTAATCTTGCCCGCCATCGCGCAGGCCGGGTTGAAGTTGCGGGCGGTGCGGCGGAAACGCAGGTTTCCGCTCTTGTCGGCCACATCGGCCTTGACCAGCGCCACATCGGGGTTGAGGGCACGCTCCATCACGTACACATGGCCGTTGAACTCGCGCGTCTCCTTGCCCTCGGCCACCATCGTGCCGACGCCGGTGCGTGTGAAGAAGGCCGGAATGCCGGCGCCTCCGGCACGCAGCTTTTCCGCCAGCGTGCCCTGAGGCGTGAACTCCAGCTCCAGTTCGCCCGCAAGGAACTGACGCTCGAACTCCTTGTTCTCGCCGACGTAGCTGGAGATCATCTTCTTGATCTGCCGGGTATCGAGCAGCTTGCCGAGGCCGAAGCCGTCGACCCCGGCGTTGTTCGAAATCACCGTGAGGCCGCTCACGCCCGTGTCCATCAGTGCCTCGATCAGCGTCTCGGGGATGCCGCACAGGCCGAAACCGCCGACGGCCAGCAACTGCCCGTCCTTGACAATGCCCTTGAGCGCCTCGTCAGCGCTCGGGTAGACCTTGTTCATCCAGATGTCTCCTTGAGAGTCACAGCCCGGGAGCGTACTACGTAACGCATTACGTAGTGTGTACGTAGAATTGATTAAGAAGTTGTTCCCACACCTCCCCGGAGCACAAAGGAGAGCATTCCATGACCGACCTGGCGGCGCTGCGAAAAGCGCTCGGCGAGATCTTCGCACTATGGGTGCAACGCCGTCTGGCCGCGCACGCCACCACGACCTACCCCCTCCTGTAGCCACCATGACTCGCGTACAGGACGACGTTCCAGCGCTCGACTATCGCACCGCCTTCGATCTTGCGCCGATCGGCCTCGTGCTATCGCGCAATCGGCTGATGGTCGATTGCAACCAGCAGGCGCTTGCCATGTTCGGCGCGCTCCGGCATGAGCTGGTGGGCAAGTCGTTCGAGGTCCTGTATCCCACTCACGATGAGTTCGAGCGCACGGGCCAGCGCATCACTGCGAGCCTGGATGCCGATGGCTACTATGCCGATGACAGGGTGATGAAGCGCGTCGGAGGGCCGAAGGCGGGGGAGCTATTCTGGTGCCATGTGTCGGGGCGTGCGCTCGACCGCAGGCGGGCGCATGCAGCGGGGATCTGGAGCTTCGAGGACTTGTCGTCAAAGCGGCAGCTGCGAGCCGAGCTGACGGCACGGGAACGCGAGATCGCGGCCTTGCTGATTGATGGCCTGACAAGCAAGCTGATCGGGCGGAGACTGGAGATCAGCCCACGAACGGTGGATGTGTACCGGGCGCGATTGATGCGCAAGTATGGGGCGGCAACGACGCCTGAACTGGTGCACAAGCTGTTGGCGGGGTGAGCGTTCGATTGACTCCGCAGATGGCCCTCGCAAATTTCGCAGCCCGTCAGGTCCTTCACGGTGCCTGTGGGTCTCGGCGCGCGACATCGATGCAGCTTTGCTGGATCGTGTCAAAGGCGCCTTCCATCGCCGTCATGCTGTCCAGGTGCTCGCATTCGAGCCGATGACCCGTCACCTTGAAGCCCTGTGCGACCAGGCGCTGTCGCAGGGCCTCACCCTGCACGCCCAAGCCTTCCCCGTCGGTCATCAACACGATCGGCATCGAAACGGGCATGCCCTGCAGGTTCTCATTGACGCTGAAGCTGCCTTGAGTCGCCTTCAGGATCTGCCCCGACAACTTGGGGAGGGGGGCGCCATGCGCCTTCGCGCTCTTTGACGCGCTGACCATCGGCCGATCCAGGACCAGACCTCCGAGCGGTTGTTCCGAGCACGCCGACATCTTCGCCACATGCGCGGCAACCGGCCCTCCAAGCGAATAGCCGTGCACGATGATGTTTTCTGGCGCAATGCCTTTTTGCTTCACCAGGAAGTCCAACATGGACTCGGCGTCGCGCAGGAGCCCGTCCTCGCTGGGCACGCCTTGGCTCTTGCCGAACCCGCGATAGTTGACGGACAGTACGTCCACGCCCTCGTTGCAATACTTCCCTGCAATATCCACGGACAAGTCCTCGGCCGACGATCCCGATCCCGAAAGAAAGAGCACTGTCTTGCCGGTGTGTGCGGCCGCGGTGGACTTGTGGAAATGGCCATGGAGCGATCCTGCCTGGCCTTCGATGCTGACTTCGGCGATCCGGCCCGAGTCGATGCCCGTCTTCAAATGGTTCGCCGTGAATGGCGAGACAGCGATGCGCTCTGCCGGGTCTCCAAAGAGGGCCTTGCGGGTGGCCGGCTCGAACGCCTTCAGCGGCAGCTTCGACAGCTTTGCAATCGCGCTGCCCAGCGGCATTCTGGGAGCCAGGGTCGAAGCGCTGCGGGAAGCTGGCAGCGCGCTTTGCGAGAGCTCCGCGGGCGGTCCAACTTTGTCCGCTTTATCAATCGGTGGGGACGACGGGACGGGTCCACCGCCGGTAAATGGACGCTTGACAGGACGCATGACGACCTCGATTGGGCTGCAACGAGTCTACGCGGCAAGGCGTGTGCAAGGGGCTCGGCTTTCATGCAGTCCAGACGCTGTTCGCGAAGCGCGTCACGGCGATGGAGCAAGCCGCGCGCGGCCAGGAGGCGGGCGGGAACGCACGCAGCAGCCCGACCGGCACCTTCGCCCTCATCGACAGCCCTGGGGCTTTTCAGCCGGCCGCAACCCTGAGACACTGCCGCCTTCACGGGAACCACCGCGCCGTCCGAACAGGAGGAGACACCTTTGAGCGACGAGGAAGTCGGTGCGGCGACGATCGAGCGTTGGCTGCAGCCCTTGCCGGACGACACGCAGCCCTGCGGTCCTGACCTGGAATACGACAACGCGATGCTCGCGTTGAACCAGTCGGCGGCCGGCAAGCCCGAGACCCAGTTCGGGCCCGGCACTCCGCCGGACTGGCCCTCCGTGCGTGAGCAGGCCGAAGCCCTGTTCGAGCGCACCCGCGACCTGCGCATCGCGCTTCTGTGGGTACGGGCGATGGTGCGGCTCGAAGGCTTCCTGGCCCTGCCTCAGGGTTTGCGCCTGCTGCACGGCCTGCTCGAGCGCTTCTGGGACGCACTCCATCCCGTGCCGGAAGACGGCGATGCCTTCGCCCGCATGAACACGTTGGCGTTGCTCCGCGAGCCCGACGGCCTGCTCGGGGATGTGCGGCAGTCCACGCTCTCGACGCAGCGCGGCGTCGGAGAAATTCGAGTGCGCTCGGTCGAAGTCGCGCTCAATTTGTTTCCGGCCCGCGAAGGCGAGGCAGCGCTCAACCGTGATCAGGTGGCGCAGATGCTCGAAGGCGCGGTGAAACAGGACGGGCGACTGCATCGCGCGCCTGAGAGCGCCATGCAGCATTTGCAGGCGCTTTCCCGCCTTCTCGACGAACGCGTCGGAACCGAGGCCCCCGACTTCCGGCCGCTGCACGCGATGATCAAGGCCGTCGCTTCCGTCATGCCGAGCGCGCTTCAGGCCGATGCGCAAGAGGGCCAACCCGAGTCCGGCACCGAGATGCCGATGGCCGCCGATGGCATCGCGCCCGCAGCATCGGGCCGACTCGCGGGCACGGTGCGCAGCCGCGAGGACGCGGTCCGCGCCATCGACATGATCTGCGAGTACCTCGAGCGCGCCGAGCCGACGAACCCGGCCCCATTGCTATTGCGGCGCGCACGTCGCATGATCAACCGCAACTTCCTCCAACTCTTGAAGGAGCTGGCGCCCGATGCGCTTGCCGAAGTCGCGCGCGTGATGGGCGTCGACCCCGAGACCGTTTCTCTCGACGAGTCGAGCTGACGAGAGCGCGTCCCCCTCCGAATACCCGCCGCGGGTACCCCCAAACCGCTTCCGACACCAGGAGCCCCCATGAGCAGCAGCCAGAAGTTCATCGCCCGCAACCGTGCGCCCCGTGTGCAGATCGAGTACGACGTCGAGGTTTATGGCGCGGAGAAGAAGGTGCAGCTCCCGTTCGTCATGGGCGTGCTCTCTGACCTCTCCGGCAAGCCGACCGAGCCGCTGCCACCGGTGTCGGACCGGAAGTTCCTGGAGATCGACGTCGACAATTTCGATTCGCGCATGAAGTCGATGAAGCCGCGCGTGGCCTTCCAGGTGCCCAACACGCTGACGGGCGAGGGCAACATCAGCGTCGACATCACCTTCGAGAGCATGGACGACTTCTCGCCCGCAGCCGTCGCGCGCAAGGTCGACGCCTTGAACAAGCTGCTCGAAGCACGCCAACAGTTGCAGAACCTCGTCACCTACATGGACGGCAAGTCCGGCGCCGAGGAGCTGATCTCCAAGCTGCTGACCGATCCTGCCCTGCTCAACTCGCTGGCTACGACCGCCAAGCCGGCCGAAGAAGGCGGCGGCGCAGCCGCCTGAAGGCAGCCTGAAGGCGACGCCGAACAGGTCCCCGCGAGGGCGCGCGAGGGACTTCAACATTGCCTGAACCTTTTCGACCCTCACTGCAACACATAAGGGACCGCTATGGCAGAGACCCAAACCACATCCGCGTTGGCCGCCGTGAGCGTCGAGGGCAACGACCTCGCCTCGCTGCTGCAGAAGGAATTCAAGCCCAAGACCGAGGAGGCGCGCAGCGCCGTCGAGCAGGCCGTGCAGACGCTGGCGCAGCAGGCGCTCGCGCAGACGCAACTGATCGGCCGCGATGTCGTCAAGACGATCGAGGACATGATCGCCGCGATCGACCGCAAGCTTTCCGAGCAGGTCAACCTGATCCTGCATCAGGAGGAATTCCAGAAGCTCGAAGGCGCGTGGCGCGGGCTGCACTATCTCGTCAACAACACCGAGACCGACGAGAT
>DASTGE010000617.1:0-4205 GCA_035719405.1 Burkholderiaceae bacterium | reverse complement strand
CCCGATGCGGTGCTCGATAACGCGCTCGACCGCCACGGTGATCCGTACCCGCGCGGCGATCCACGCCATGCGCGCAGCTTTGACCAGATCGAGGAAGACGTGAAGGCAGTGACGCCGCAGCAGCTGCGCGACTTCCACCAGCGCTTCTACGGCGCTTCGTACGCGCAGTTCGGCGCAGTCGGCGACTTTGATGTGGCAGCCGTGCGTACCGCGCTCGACGGGGCGTTCGGAGACTGGAAGAGCCCGATGCCGTTCACGCGTGTGCCCCGGCCGCTGATCGCCCCGCCGCCGGCCCGCCTCGTGTTCGAGACGCCGGACAAGCAGAACGCCGTCTTCGGGGCGCGCCAATACGTGCCGCTGAACGATCTCGACGACGAATACCCGGCGTTCATGCTCGCCAACTTCATCCTCGGCTCTGGGGGCGACTCGCGGCTTTGGAAACGGGTGCGCGAGCGCGAGGGGCTGTCGTATGACATCCGAAGCCTGGTCAGCTGGAACAACTTCGAGCGCAATTCGTTGTGGGAGGGTAGCGCCATCTTTGCGCCGCAGAACCGCGACAAGGTCGAACTCGGTTTCCGGGAGGAAGTGACGCGCGCACTGAAGGATGGCTTCATGCCGCAGGAAGTCGATGCCGGGAAAAAGGCGCTGCTCAACTTCCGCCGGCTCGGCCGCGCGCAGGACAAGCAGCTTGCGTCACAGCTCGCGAGCAACCTGTATCTCGACCGCACCTTCGCGATCTCGCAAAAGGTCGATGACGCGTTGTCGAGGCTGACGGCGGATCAGGTGAGCGGCGTGCTGCGCAAGTACCTCAAGCCCGAGAGCTTCGTGCTGGGTGTTGCGGGCGATTTCAGGCGGCAGCCGTGATGATCGTGTGGAGCGTTGATGTGGGAAACAGTTAGCTGCTCGTGTACGTGAGACGCTGCCTGTTCTGCTGCCAAGGCTCCTAGGAGCGTGGGCGGCAGAGCTTCAGGCAGTGGCTACGTCGTCCTCGGATTGAAGGCGGGGGAAATCGTCGAGGATAGAACTTGTCCGCATTTCGCACAATTTCCTTCCGGGATCAACCAAAAGCGCGTCGATTGAATCGCGAATTGAGATTTTCGACATCGACAATCCCTTACGCTGCCCTCATCGCGCCCATGCGACGTAAGTTCAGCGCCGCGCACACAAGCTTCCACTCCGCTTTTACGCGGTGTAGGCCTCGAAGGCTGAATTGGCGGAACCCCAGCACGCTCTTGATCCATCCGTTCGGCGGCTCGGCAATCCACTTGCGCTTGCGATAGGCCTCGCTGCCTTGGTCACTTCGCAGCCTGTCGGCCATGGCTGCAGTGTGCGGATAACTCTCAGCGTCAACCTCGGCGGCTGTTTACCCTCTCGTCCCAAGGCCACTACCAATTCAATGGGGGTGCCGTCGAGGCAGGCAAAGTTGTCTTCGCTGCGATAGCCCGCATCAGCCAGCACTTGAAGCGGCAACTCCCCGGTATTGTTCACCACGGCTTCCAGTACCGACAACAACTGACCAACATCGGCCGCGTTATCGCTGACCTCCGCGGCCACGATGATGCGCGCTGTTGCATCGACCGCAGTCTGCGCGTTGAAGCACGGATCGAAGCCTCCCCCGGCGCGCTTCATGATGCGGCTGTCCGGGTCGGTGAAGTTGTCCTGCGCCTTGGATTCCGGCACGCCAAAGTCGCGCTTGTAGCGCCCGCCCTTGGGATTACCGTCGCCATCACGCGGGCGGCGATCGTCGTCTTTGCTGCGGCCGCGCTCAATGTCGGCCTCGCGCTGGCGCTTTTCCAGCCGCTCGCGCGCTTCGACAATGGCCTTCAAGCGTGCCTCTCGTCGTTCGATTTCGGCCGGTATGTCCAACTCGGGCTCGTTGACCTCCGCCTCGTCAGTGCTCTTCGCTCGCTGCAACAACTCGTCGATCTGCGCCTTCAACTCAGCTTCCGCTTGTTGCATGCGCTCGTAGCTCATCGCCTTGTGACGACTGGCGTTGGCCTTCACCTTCGTGCCGTCGATGGCAATCGTGCCCAGCGTGACCAACCCCATTTCCCCGGCCAGCTTGACCACCTGAACAAACAGATCGGATAGCTCCTTCAGGTGTAGCGCCCGAAAGTCGCGGATGGTGCGGTGCTTGGGGAAGTTATCTGCGGCCAACATCCGGAACGCCAGGTCTTCATGCAGTCGCCGCTCGATCTTGCGCGAACTGAACACTCCTGTCGCATAGCCGTACACCAGCACCTTGACCATCATGGCCGGGTGGAACGGCTGGTTGCGTGACCCGCCGCCGGCGTACCGCGCAAAGAACGCGCTCAAGTCCAGCGCATCGATCGCGTCACTGATGAAGTAAGCCAAGTGGCCTTTCGGCAGCCAGTCCTGCAAGGCTGCGGGCAGTAACATCACTTGATCCGGCTCGTAGGGGCGATAGCTGGTCGGCATCAGCGTTCAACGCTCAACCTTCCATCGCGACGACACGGCCTCTCCTTTTCTGCCGCCCACGCTCCTAGCGGAAAGTCTCGATGAACTGGAGGAGCGCGCGCGATTCGAAGCCCTCGGCCAACTGGCGCAGCCGCTCTGTGAACGGGTGGTAGGCATCGTCGAGCGTTTCGAGCGCTGATCGGCATGCATGCCGATGCTGCGCATGTCGCCGCGCTTGGCGAACTGGAACAGCGCGTCGATTTCCTCGGGCGGCGGCGGCACCAGCCGCGTCGTGTCGTGGGCAGCCAGCACCTTGCATCGCGGGCCGAGATAGCCGGTGATGATCTGCTTCGGCGTCCCTGTGTCTGCCATTCGCAGCGTTGGCGAATGTGCGACAGGCAGCTCCAGCTCGAACCAGAAACGGCTGCCTTGGCCGAGCTGGCTGTCCACGCGAATGTCGGCGCCCATCAGCCGCACCAGCTCGCTGCTGATCGCCAATCCGAGTCCTGTGCCATGAGCGCGGCGAGTCGCTTCGCCCGCCTGTTCAAAGGGCAAAAAGATGGATTTCAACAGATGCGGGGCGATGCCGACGCCGCTGTCCTCGACCTCGAAGCGTAGCCGCGCCTGAGCGTCGGAATGCGGCATGGCACGCGCACGTAGCGTGACGTGCCCGTGGTCGGTGAACTTCACCGCGTTGTTCAAAAGGTTGAGCAGGACTTGGCGCAACCGCTTGGCATCGAAGCGGGCGGTCCCCAGCAGGTCGCCGGGCAGGTCGACGACAAACCGGAGAGCCTTCTCTTGCGCCCTGACGCGGATGATCTCTGCAATAAAGTCCAGGAATTCGCGCAGATCGACCAGCTCGGGGAACAGCTCTATCTTGCCCGCTTCGACCTTGGCCATGTCCAGCACGTCATCGATGAGCGCCAACAGGTGCTCGCCCCTCTTCTGAATGGTGTTCAATCCGCGCAACTGGCGCTCGGTGAGATTTCGGTCCTGCTGGAGGATGTGTGCAAAACCCAGCACGGCGTTGAGCGGCGTGCGCAGCTCATGACTCATGTTGGCCACGAAGGCGCTTTTTGCGCGGTTGGCGACATCGGCCAGTTCCTTCGCCTGGGTCAACTCGGCGGTGCGCTCTGCGATCAGTTCTTCCAGGCGCTCGTGGTTGCGCGTGAGTTCCGCCTCGGCCAGCTTGCGCGCGGTGACGTCACTGGCGAAGGCCTCGATGAACAGCGGCTTGTGTGTCTCATTGCGCACCAACCGTGCATTGACAGAGGCCCACAGCGTCTGCCCATCAGCGCGGCGCAGTTGGAGTTCCTGCCCCGACACTGCGCCACGCTCCAGCAACGTCGAAACGATGAGCTCTCGGTCCTCAGGGTGCGAATAGACCTGGTACGCAAGGTCCGTCACGTTATTGGGCAGATCATTCACGGAGTCAAAGCCGAGCATGCGGGCCCCTGCCGGGTTGACGCTCAACATCCGGCCTTCCATAGAGACGCGGAAGATGCCCTCCAGTGCCCCTTCGACGATGCTTCGATACTTCTCTTCGCTGTGGTGCATGGCCTCTTCGGCACGCTTGCGCTCGGTGATATCCGTGGAGATGCTGCATACCGCATAAGTCTTGCCGCTTCCATCGTGGAGCGGGAATTTGGTAATCGTTTAGTCCCCCGACGCATTCATGAGGTCAGTGCGAGGTTTGCCGAAGCACAGTGGGAGGGGATGCAAGGCAAGGTGGGCGCAGTCAAGCCACAGCGGGCGGCATGAATGGCGCGTGCGAGCAGGTCGGTAGC
>DASTGE010000616.1:0-3071 GCA_035719405.1 Burkholderiaceae bacterium | reverse complement strand
GCTACCGACCTGCTCGCACGCGCCATTCATGCCGCCCGCTGTGGCTTGACTGCGCCCACCTTGCCTTGCATCCCCTCCCACTGTGCTTCGGCAAACCTCGCACTGACCTCATGAATGCGTCGGGGGACTAAACGATTACCACCGGCGAGGTATGTGCTGCCTCCCGATGAACGGGTGCTGATCGACATGGTCGATGACAGTCAACGCCTCAGCGGCGCGGCCAGGAGCTTTTCGTTCGCGTTGCTGGAAAATGGTATTGGCGGACTGTCGGAGTGGTTGTCGATGTTGCGGGATCCCCATCGCAATGCTCACGCGAAGAAGTTGCTGGAGGAGTTCATTGAATTGCCGTCCCACTTCAAGGACTGCGTCCTCGGGGCGACGCGTCGTCTGCTGGAACGTACATCCGCCAGTGGGCCCGGTCAGGACGAGGAAGGTGGCAAGACGGAAGGGCCTTTGAGTGGTGAAGAGGGTGGCCGCCGAGTGACGGCCGGCTCTGCAAGCCAATCCACCGACGCCCTCCGCACGGGACGCGAAGCGCACTCGCCGTCCAGCGCGAAATTGAAGATGGACAGGCAGCGCGCAGTGACGATGTCGTTCAACGAGGCGGCCCTCTGGCACCAGAACCGGCTGGACGACGACGCATTGATAGACGACGTGCTGGTTGCAATATTGCAGGCATTGGGGATCAACAAGACCCAGACAGACGTTGCGACACGGGCATTGCGCAAGTTTGCAACGGCACTCGCCGATGCGGACAAAGGTGACAGCCTGAGGGCCTTTCTGGAGCGCACAAAGGGTTTGGAAAGCGAGGAAGAGCAGGACGCAATCGATGAACTTTTCGCGTTTCTTCCCAACCTTGGAGACTCCCGGCGCGGTCTGGAGGGGGCCAACGGATTGAAGTTGGCTCTGAAGCTTCTGCGCCACATGCCGGACGACGAGCGGGACGCAAGGCGCGCGGGTGCTTCGACACGGCTGCCGGGTGTGCTTGACCCCGTGAAGGTGCGCAGATCGCTGCCACCGCAAGAGCTTGCGCTGCTGGAGAAGGTGGAAATCGTCCGTAATGTGCCGGCCCTCGTCCGCTTCAGCAGTACGCTCCTGCTGCATGGCCACGGAGGGCTGACGGAGTGGCTCGAGATGCACAAGGATGGCCGCCTGGAGTTGGCGCGCAAGCTTTTCGTGGAAATGTTCGTACCGGGACGCCGGAGCTTGCCGGCGCTTGAGGCGCTGCAGCAAATCGCCGGTATCGCACCGGAAGCGCGCATCAGGATACAGGGGACACACTCCTACATTGGCGATCTGAATTTCAAGGTGCAGGCCGGCTCCGAGATTGCGAGCACGTCACGCGACAGCCGGCCAGGTCAACCGGTGACGCCGTCCGTCGCGGCAAGAACAATGACGCGCTCGGAGGCGGGGCAGTGGTTTCAGAACCGCAAAGACGACGCGAGCTTGATCGACGCGGTGTACGTGAAGCGGTGCGGCGGCGAGCGAAGACGGAGCGCTAACCTGTTGCGCCACTTCTGCGACGCCTTGGTGGCTCGTGATCGGAACGCGACGCTGAGGGCATTTTTGTGTCGCTTCAACAGCGACGAGGTCGAGGAGCGCCGGATTGCGCACGACGAAGTGAAGGCATTCGACGAGCAGGAAGCGGTGGGCAGCAGGGTGGAGCAGGCGTTGAACGTGCTGTCGGAGCGGAGAGGAACAGAAGATTTGAACATCGCGGCCGACGAATTCGAGGTCTTCGGCTCCTCGGGCACAAAGGCTCGCAAGATGCTTCCGCCCGACGACCAGAACTTGCTTGCCATGCTCGATGCCGACGCACGACGACGCGCGCAACGCAGCGGGCGGGTCGACAATCAACCTGCAGCCGTGGCGATACGCTTTGCTGTGCACTTGCTGGAGGAAGGCATCGGTGGACTGGCCGAGTGGTTGTCGATGCAAGGGGCCGATGCGTCGGGTGACGATAGGGCTCAATCGAAGTCGCTGCTCGATTCTTTCGTGCTTGCCCTTCCCAAGGGCTCACACTTGAAAGCTCGAATCACCGGGACGTTGTCCCGCTTGCAGGCACTCACTGGCGTTGACCGGCGTCACAAGCTCATGTCCGTTTCTGGCGTCGCCAATTCCACCGCACATGAAAGACCGAATAAGCGGCAACGGGGCGAAGGGAGTTCGGAAAGCGCTGCGCTCGACGCTGGCCCGCGGACCATTGAGCAAGGGGGGCCGCAACCCTGGGTTTTCGCCTTGTCCAACGTGCCTCGCCGCAGGCGTACCGCTCGGGAAGAGGTGGCCCGCGAACAGCGCCAGGGTGATCTGCACGCGGTACAGGCGTTGCCTGTCGACGTGGTGGACGCTGCGCCCGCCGCGGTGAAGCACGAGCCTTCGGACGCAGATTTGAACGCGCCTTTGGCGGAGGTGCCGGTCTACGTGGAAGCCGAAATGCTGGACCAGGCACGTACGGCTTTTTATCGTGAACTGCAGTTGTGCGACTTGTCCGGCGACATTGCGGAGTGGCGCCTGCATTTGAATCGGGACGACGCCACCGTGGTACGCCATCGCCCGGAGCCGATGCCTGAGAACGATCACAAGTTTCCATTACGCGACCCGGCCGATCCCCTGGGGCGGGTGCACCCTCGCTATGCGGGGCTGAACGGCAATTGCGATCCGAAGGTGCAAATCAGGGACGTTCGGATCGGCAATGGCTTTCGCAGCTACTTCCGTGACTTTGTGAAGACGGACGGGCGGCTGCGCATCGATGCGCGCGAACTTCCGGGCTTGATCGAGCGATTGGAGGAAGACGCGCGGCGGGAGCTGGATCGGCTGATCCACGAAAGGCCGGGTCCCGTACGGTGCCAGCCCAGGGTGCTTCAAAAGGCTGACGTGATGGCGCACGAAAAGGCTCTGGTCGGCCAGTACGGCTTGTTCGTGCGCAGGCCTTCGCCCGGGTCCGAGCTTCCGACCTTGTCCAACGGGCGCATTCTTGGCTTCTACATGGGAGCGCTGTTGGATAACGATGATGCCGTGGCTCGCACGGTGTCGGTCCATCCTGACTACGCGCTGTATGCGATCGACGCAGA
>DASTGE010000615.1:0-4721 GCA_035719405.1 Burkholderiaceae bacterium | reverse complement strand
GCTTGTGGTGGACTATTCGGTCGAAGCGTTGATCCGCCACTTCGTCCCCGCCGAGATATCGCGGCGGCATTCCATTGCCGTGCTGAACGACAACGGCGAGGAGATCGCGAGCACCGTGATGGGCCTGCCCGGCCGCCAACGCCAGCGACCGGCGGTCCTGCATGACGTGCCGCTCGCGCCGACCGGCAGCGGGCTGCTGCTGCGCGGTCAGGGCTGGCGCACCTCCATCAGCCTGATCAGCAACACGCTGTTCTGGATGGTGGTCGCGTTGTCGGGACTGACGGTGTGGATGCTGCTCGGGACGTGGCGCCACATGCGCCGCCGCGCGCAAATGCAGAGCGCGCTGGTGTCGGAAACCAACTTCCGCCGTGCGATGGAAAACTCCATGCTGACGGCGATGCGCGCCACCGACCTGGACGGCCGGATCACCTACGTCAATCCTGCCTTCTGCGCCATGACAGGCTTTTCAGAAGCAGAGCTGATCGGCCGCCTGCCTCCCTTTCCCCACTGGCCTCCCGACCTGATCGAGGAGAACACGCGGCTGTTCCAGCAGGAGCTTCTGGGCCGGAGTCCGGCCGGCGGCATCGAAGTGAAGGTGATGCGCAAGGACGGCACGATGTTCGACGCGCGCATGTACGTCTCCCCGCTCATCGACGGGCGTGGCCACCAGACGGGATGGATGACCTCGATGACCAACATCACCGAGGCCAAGCGCATCCGCGATCAGCTTTCGGCCTCGCACGAGCGCTTCACCACAGTGCTGGAAGGGCTCGACGCGGCGGTGTCGGTGCTGTCGGTGCAACAGGGCGAGCTGCTGTTCGCGAATCGCTCATATCGCCTGTGGTTCGGGGCAGACGCAGGAGGTCACGCGCTGCTGGCCGGGAGCAGTCCGCACCCGCCCACCCTGCTGCCGGACGACGATGTCGACACACTCGGCGGCCTGCCTACCCAGGAGTTGACGCAAGGCGGCTCGGAGCCGCGAGAGGTGTTCGTGGAGCCGCTGCAGAAGTGGTTCGACGTGCGCTCGCGCTACCTGCAGTGGACCGACGGACGGCTCGCGCAGATGCTGATCGCCACCGACATCACCGCCCGCCGCCGCGCCGAGGAGCAGGCGGCACAGCAGGCGGAAAAGGCACAGGTCACAAGCCGCCTGGTGACCATGGGCGAGATGGCGTCCTCCGTGGCGCACGAACTCAACCAGCCTCTCACCGCGATCAACAACTATTGCAACGGACTCGTCTCGAGGGTGAAGGCGGACGCGATCAGCAAGGGCGATCTCATCGCAACCCTGCAGAAGACGGGCCGCCAGGCCGAGCGCGCGGGACAGATCATTCACCGCATCCGCTCGTTCGTGAAGCGCAGCGAGCCGCAGCGCCAGCCCTCGCAGGCGCGCGAGATCGTCGAGGACGCCGTCGAGCTGGCCGGCATCGAACTGCGGCGCCGCAATGTCGCCATCCACCGCTATGTCGCGCAGCGCCTGCCGACGTTGATGTGTGATCCGATCCTCATCGAGCAGGTCGTGCTGAACCTGCTGAAGAACGCCGCCGAAGCGATCGATGCCGCGCAACTGCCACCGTCGCGCCGGCACATCGAATTGCGGGTGGTTCCGCGCTACACCCCGGAGGAAGGGGGCGTCATCGAGTTCAGCGTTACCGACATGGGGCCAGGCATGAAACCCGAGGTGAGCGAGCGGCTGTACGAGGCGTTCTTCTCGACAAAAGCCGAAGGACTGGGCATCGGCTTGTCGCTTTGCCGCTCAATCGTGGAGTCGCACAGGGGCCGGATGAGAGCACAGAACCTCTACAATGGAACGGCCGTGGTGGGTTGCCGTTTTTCATTCACCCTTCCGGTCGAGATCCCCTCTCGCAGCGAATCCGCCGCCGGCCGCCGGTCGCTCGCAAAGTGAACTCTTAAAAGCAGCACGAGACAAATCACTTCATGAGCTTGATCCCGAAAAAGGGCACCGTATACGTGGTCGACGACGACGAGGCGGTTCGCGATTCGTTGCAGTGGCTCCTCGAAGGCAAGGATTACCGGGTGAAGTGCTTCGATTCGGCCGAGTCGTTCCTTTCCCGCTTCGACCCGCGCGAGGTCGCCTGCCTGATTGCCGACATCCGCATGGAGGGCATGAGCGGCCTCGAGCTGCAGGACCGCCTGATGGAGCGTCGCTCGCCACTGCCCATCGTCTTCATCACCGGCCACGGCGATGTTCCCATGGCCGTCAGCACGATGAAGAAGGGCGCGATGGACTTCATCGAAAAGCCCTTCAAGGAAGACGAGTTGCTGGGTCTCGTCGAGCGCATGCTTGACCAAGCGCGCCAGGCCTTCAGCCAGCACCAGGAGGCGGCCAGCCGCGACGCATTGCTGTCGCGACTCACCACCCGTGAGGCGCAAGTGCTCGAGCGCATCGTCGCCGGTAGGCTGAACAAGCAGATTGCCGACGACCTTGGCATCAGCATCAAGACAGTGGAAGCGCATCGCGCCAACATCATGGAAAAGCTGAACGCGAATACCGTCGCGGATTTGCTCAAGATCGCGCTGGGCGCGCAGCACCGCAGCTGAAGCTCTCTTCATACTTGCTGCCCCCGCGGGTGTGAGGCGGCCGGGAAATACACTCGCCGCAGGCGCGGAGAACGCTGTCGTGCAACAGGGGCTTGTCTTTGAACTCCTCTGTGGCCCCTCAGTGCCTCTGCGGTGAATGACCCCCCGTAATTGAAGAGGAGCTGAAGCCCCGATGCCCGCCCAACTGCTCGACGGACTTGCGCTTTCCAGGACGATCCGTGCCGACGTCGCCCAGCGTGCGGCCGCCCTTACCCGCCAAGGCGTCACACCCGGGCTGGCCGTGATTCTGGTCGGCGACGACCCGGCCAGCGCGGTCTATGTCCGCAACAAGGTCAAGGCCTGCCAGGAGAACGGCGTGAACTCCGTGATGGAGAAGTACGACACCACCCTCACCGAGGCTGAACTGCTTTCGCGCATCGAGGCACTGAACGAGGACCCGTCGATACACGGGATCCTCGTGCAGATGCCGGTGCCCCGTCACATCGACCCGCACAAAGTGATCGAAACCATCGCCGCCGAGAAGGACGTCGACGGCTTCTCGGTTCGCAGCGCCGGCGAGTTGATGACGGGCCTTCCCGGCCTGAGGCCGGCAACCCCCTACGGTTGCATGAAGCTCATCGAAAGCACCGGTCAGCCGGTGCGCGGCACGCACGCCGTGGTCATCGGGCGAAGCAATACGGTCGGCAAGCCGATGGCCTTGCTGCTGCTGCAGGCGAACGCCACCGTCACCGTCTGCCACAGCGTGACGCCGGATCTGCGCGCCCACACCCTCGACGCGGATATCGTGGTGGCTGCCGTGGGCCGACGAAACACGCTCACCGCAGACATGGTGAAACCCGGCGCGATCGTGATCGACGTGGGCATGAACCGCAATGACGAGGGCAAGCTCTGCGGTGACGTCGACTTTGCGCGCGTGAAGGAAGTCGCGGGCTGGATCACCCCCGTCCCTGGCGGGGTGGGTCCGATGACCATCACAATGCTTCTCGTCAACACGATCGAGGCGGCCGAACGCGCGGCACGCTGATGAATAGCCTCATGAACGACAACCCGCTGCTCGACACTTCCGGCCTGCCGGCCTTCGACCGCATCCGCCCGGAGCATGTCACGCCCGCCATCGAGAGCTTGCTCGCGAAAGCGAACGAGGCCCTGGAGCGGGCCGTGAGCCCCGACGTACCGGCCGAGTATGAAGCGCTGTCCGCCGTGCTTGATGTTGCCACCGAGCGCCTCGGCCGCTCGTGGGGTGCGGTCAACCACCTCAAGGCGGTGGCCGACAGCCCGGAGTTGCGCGCGGCCTTCAACGAAAACCTGCCGAGAGTCACCGAGTTCCATACTCGCATGGGTTCCGACGATCGGCTGTACGCGAAGTACAAGGCCATTCACGACAGCCCTGCCGGCGCGAACCTCAGCGCCGCACGTCGAAGGGCGTTGTCCAACGCTTTGCGCGACTTCGTCCTCTCCGGCGCCGAACTCCGGGACGAGGCCAAACGCCGCTTCGCAGAGATCCAGGAACAGGCGGCGCAGCTGTCGCAGAAGTACTCCGAGCATGTACTCGACGCGACCGACGGCTTCTCGTACTACGCCACGGACGCGGAACTGCAAGGCGTGCCGGCCGACGTGAAGCAGGCAGCGCGCGACTCGGCGGCCGCCGAGGGCCGCGAGGGGCACAAGATCACCCTTCACTTTCCCAGCTACTTTCCGGTCATGCAGTACGGCGCCAACCGCGCGCTGCGCGAGACGCTGTACCGGGCATACGTGACGAGAGCCAGTGACGTCGGCTCTGCCGAACTCGACAATTCGCAGCTGATGGCCGAGCTCTTGCGCCTGCGTCAGGAGGAGGCCCGGCTGCTGGGCTATCCGAACTTCTCGGCCATGTCGCTCGTGCCGAAGATGGCCGAAACGCCGGAGCAGGTGACCGCTTTCCTGCGTGACCTCGCGGTCAAGGCGCGGGCGGGCGGCGAGCGCGACCTGACGGAGTTGCGGGACTTTGCCGCCCGGGAGCTCGGACTACACGAGCTGCAGGCATGGGACATCCCCTACGCCAGCGAGCGCCTCAAGGAATCGCGCTATGCCTTCAGCGAGCAGGAGGTGAAGCAGTACTTCACCGCGCCCAAGGCGCTCGCGGGCCTGTTCCAGATCGTGCAGACGCTCTTCGAGGTGAC
>DASTGE010000614.1:0-15024 GCA_035719405.1 Burkholderiaceae bacterium | reverse complement strand
CCGCCGCCGAAGGCGATCACGCCGTCATGTCGTCCGTCGCGGAACGCGGCGAGGCCGTCGTCGATGTTGCGGCCCGCAGGGTTTCCCTTGATGCGGCTGAAGATGCCTGCACCCGCGCTTGCTGCAGCGTCCTTCACCATCGCTGTCGCGGCCAGACCGGGGTCGGTGACGAGCAGGGGGCGTTCAATGCCCAGGCTGCGGCAGGCAATGGGAAGCTCCGCAATCCGGCCAATGCCACATCTGATTGCCGTGGGGTAATTCCAGTTGACCGTGTAGCGGGAGAGGTCGGCCATGGTGCGTCCTTGGCGGGAGGATTGTCCTGCGGCTATTGCCCTGTCCCTCGCTTGAAGTGATACGACTTTGGCCGCGTCAGCTGCTCGTAGCCCAGAACCGACAGTGTTGCTCCACGCCCGCTCGCCTTCACCGCCGTCCACGGCAGCGCCGGATCCAGCACATCGCAGCGGTTCATGTACACCGTACCCACCTCCAGCTTCGACCCCATTGCCAACGCCGCCTCCTCATCGCGCGTGAACACCGCTGCCGTGAGGCCATAACGACTGTCGTTCATCAATGCCAGCGCCTCTTCGTCATCGGCCACCGGCATGACGCCGCATACAGGCCCGAAGCATTCCTCCGACATCAGGCGCATCGAGTGGTCGACTGACACGAGGATCTGCGGTGCGAGATAAGGCGAGCCACGACGATCTCGGCCAAAACGCTTTGCGTCGACGACGCCCCTGGCGCCGCGGCCCATGGCTTCGGCCACGACCTCGCGGACCGCCTCCGCTGCCGAGGAGCGAACGACGGGGCCGAGTGTCGTGTGCGGCAGCATCGGGTCGTCGAGCACATAGGCATTGGTGAGCGAAATTGCCGCGTCGAGGAACTCGTCGTAACGCGAGCGATGCACGTACACGCGCTGAATGCCGCAGCAGCTCTGGCCGGCGTTGAAGAAGGCGCCGTCGACAATCGTGTCTGCCGAGAGTTTGATGTCGGCATCGGCCCTCACATAAGCCGGGTCCATGCCGCCCAGTTCCAGCCCGACGCCGATGAAGCGTCCTGCCGCCGCGCGCTCGACGGCCTCACCGCCGGCCACCGAGCCGGTGAACGAGACGCAGTCGATACCCGGCGAAGCGATCATCGCTTGGGTCGCATCATGATCACAATGGATGAACTGCAACACACCTTGCGGCACGCCGGCTTCAACGAACGCATTCACGATCGCCTCGCCAGCCAGCGGCGTTTGCGCACTGTGCTTGAGGATCACCGCATTGCCGGCAGCCAGCGCAGGCACCACCACATTCACCGCCGTCAGCAGCGGATAGTTCCACGGCGCCACCACCAGCACCGTGCCCCACGGTTCACGCGCGATGAAGCGCGTGAAGTGGTCGATGGGCTCCGGCCTGATCGGCGCCAGCGCGGATTCCGCCATCGCGATCATGCGCCGCGCGCGCAGCGCAAAGCCATCGACCTCGTTCGGGGTGTGCCGAAGCGGCCGGCCGATTTGGCGGGTGATGTCTTCGGCGATCTGCGCCTTGCACTGCACGAAGCGATCGACGCCTGCCGAGAGCAGTCGGCAGCGCTCGGAAAGCGGGCTAAGGTTCCATTCGCGCTGTGCCTCCCGCGCATGCTGCATGATGGTGGCGAGTCGATCGGGCGTGGCCAGCTCGCGCCGCACCAGCTCCCTGCCGTCGATCGGGCTGATCGTGATCTGCTGGGCCATCGCGCGTCTCCCTTTGCTGAAGAATCAGATGATCTCGAAATACCGTGACAATTCCCAGTCGGTCACATGCCGTCTGAACTCGCGTTCCTCCCATTCGCGGGTGGCGGCGAAATGCTCGACGAAGGCATCGCCGAACACCTGTCTCGCCGACTGCGAGCCCTTCAGCCGCTGCGCCGCCTCCCACAGCGTGCTGGGGAATTGCAGCGCCTGCGCAAAGGTCTGCGTATATGCATTGCCTTCGACCATCGGCGTCGGCTCCAGCTCCTGCTCGATGCCGAGCAGTCCGGCACCGAGCGCCGCGGCAAGCGTGATGTACGGATTGGCGTCGGCCGAGCCGATGCGCACCTCGACGCGCTGGGACTTCTCGGTGCCCGGAATGAGCCTGAGCGCGGTGGTGCGGTTCTCCACGCCCCAGGTCGCCGCCAGCGGCGCCCAGTAGCCGGGAACGATGCGGGTGTAGCTGTTGACCGTCGGCGCGAACATCGCGAAGAACTCGGGCAGGAAGCGCTGAACACCGGCCAGGAACTGCGACTGCGTGCGGCTCATGCGGTGGCGTGCCTTCGGATCGAAGAACACCGCGGCGCCGTTGCGCCGGTCTTTCAGAGACAGGTGGATGTGCCCGCTCTGGCCCGGGTATTGCCCCGACCACTTCGCCATGAAGGTCGCCATCAGGCTGTTGCGCTGCGCCAGCGCCTTCACGAAGGTCTTGAACAGCATCGCCTTGTCCCCGGCCTCGGCGATCCGGTCGACGCCGATTGCCGCCTCCAGCACACCGGGGCCGGTCTCGGTGTGAAGCCCTTCGAGCGTGAAGTCCATCGCTTCCGCGAGCGCGATCAGCTGGTGATAGAAGTCGGCATTGACCGTCGAGCGCAATACCGAATAGCCGAAGTAGCCCGGTGTCCAGGGCTTGAGGTCGCGGTAGCCTTTGTCACGCACCGATTGGGGCGTTTCGTCGAACATGAAAAACTCGTATTCGAGTGCCGCATACGGGTCGAAGCCCATGTCGTACGCTTTGCGGATCACACGATGCAACAGCCTTCGAGGGCAGATACGCGCCGTGTCTTCATCGGCGAACTCGCCGAGAAAGAACAGCATCGGCCGGCCTTCGGCCAATTCCAGAGGCAGGTCGCGACATGTCTCGGGCACCAGGCGCGCCATGGCGTCGGGATAGGCCGTGTGCCAGCCGGTATAGGCCGTGTTGTCGTAGAGCTGGTCGTTGCTGTCCCAGCCAAAGACGACGTTGCAGAAGCCGAGACCGTCCTTCAGCACGCCGGCCAGCTTGTCGCGCCGCAGGTACTTGCCTCGCAGCACGCCGTCGATGTCCGACAACCCGATCTTCACATGGCTCAGGCCGCGCTCGTCGACCAGCGCCAGCGCCTGCTCCACGGTGCGAACTTCGCGTGCCTTCATGGCGACTCCTTCGTCGTCAGTTTATTCGTGACGGCGCACCCGCCGAGGCAGCACGAGCCGTGCCACCTGATGCTACCGCGCGCCTTGCTGCAGGAGCCGATGGTAGAAGCGAATCAGGTCGCCGAGGTTGTCGATCGAAATACGCTCGTTCGTTCCGTGGAAGCGTGGAAGGTCCGCCGGCCCCGCCCGTACCGGCGAGAAGCGATAGATGTGTTCGGAGAGCGCGCGGAAGTGCGTGGAGTCGGTGGCGCCGATCATCAGCCCCGGCGCGACCAGCGTGCCCGGGAACAGCTCCCGCACCGTCCGGTTCATCAGCTCGTACTGGGGACCGAAAATCGAGGCGATCGCGCTCGGCTCGCTTCCGGCGCCCAGCAGCGAGATCTCTGTGCCGTCCTGGCCCGCGATTTCCTTTACGTGCCGCAATGCGGATTCGATGCTGTCGCCGGGCAGGATGCGGAAGTTCACGACCGCCTCGGCCTGACCCGGCAGCACGTTCTCCGCGTTGCCGGCATTGAAGAGGGTGAGTGCCGTCGTCGTGCGCAGCATTGCGTTGGCGCTCGGAACGTCTTCGAGTTGGCGCCGCACGAGAGGCCCGAACAACCAGAGATTGGCAAGCGTCACACGCTGCAAAGGCGGCATCTCGGGTGCGAGGGTGTCGAACATCTTCTGCGCCACGCCCCGGATCTCCGCCGGAAACTGCTGCTGCTCGATGCGCACCAGGGTTGCGCTGGCCTTGCCGATTGCGCTGCTTCCGGGAGGTGGCGGCATCGACGAATGGCCCGGCGCCGCCCTCACCTTGAGAACGACGGAGGCGTACCCTTTCTCCGCGACGCCGATCAGTGCGAGCGGCGCGCGCAGTCCTGGCATCAGCCCCTGTGTGATGAGCAACCCCTCGTCGAGGATGAACTGAAACTTCACGCCACGCTGCGCAAGCAGGCGGGCGATCTGCGCCGCCCCGCGCGCGCCGCCGACTTCCTCATCCGCGCCGAACGCGAGCATCACGGGACGCCGCGGCGCAAAGCCGTCAGCCAGCAGTCGCTCGACGGCCTCCAGTTGGGCGATCAGGTTGCCCTTGTCGTCCCACGATCCGCGACCCCAGACGAAACCGTTTTTCACGGCCCCTGAAAATGGAGGCTCCTTCCAATCGGCATCGGTCCCAGGTGCAATGGGCACGACGTCCTGATGCGCCATCAGCAGGATGGGCTCCAGCGATGGGTCGGTGCCCGGCCAGGTGAACAGCAAGCTCAAACCGCCGACGTGCTCGAGCCTGAGGCTGGAATGCACGCGCGGATAGGCCTTGCGCAAATGCTCTTGCAAGGCGAGAAACTGTTCGGCATTGACCGTCTCGTCGTGACGATCCGAGACAGTTCGATAGCGTATCGCCTCGCCCAGCCGCTCGGCAGCCGCGGCTTCATCGAGCGCCAGCGGGGGCCCGGGAGGCGGGTCAAGCTGACGGGAACGAAGGCGAACGGTGTTGAACGCAACGGCAGCGACCAGCGCAAGCAACAGCAGCGCGATGGCCACCAGCAGACGCTTGATCATCGGCGGCATGCAGGCGAATGACAGGGGTGGGCAATATATCGCCTCGACACCCTCGAATATTGACGCGCCACGCCATCCGGCGACCCATTCGGCGCCGCCTTATTCCGCGTTGCTCAAATCGCCAGAGTTGCCGCCGTCGTCCTGTGGTTCGGAGCCCCAGAGGAATCGTTGAAGGGCGATTCGCCACAGAAAGGGGTCGGAGTGGTAGCCCAATCCTGGCGGACCCGAAGGCTGGGGAGGCACCAGAATCTCAGGCCTTTGACGCTCCTTCTCAACCACCCCTTCAGCCCACTTCGTTACATCGGGTCTGATCTTGGAGATCCGCCTTCCTACCTTTGCCATCAGGTTCCGGCGTTGGCGCACCGCGGATGGACCGGAAGTCTGCGAAGGTGCCTGTGCACCCTGGCGTTCACCTTCCCCGGCAATCCTCGGTTCATCCGGCGTTGCCGCCCGTTGTCCCATCCTGGAAATCCGCTTTGCGACTTTTGCCTTCGCCGACAGCGGGGGCTCGTCGTAAAAGCCATCCTCCGCCTTCAAACCCAGGCGCAATTGGACCAACCCTGGCGACTTGTACCCCCCGGGGCCCTTCATCACGTTCATCAACCCCCGGCGTGGGTTCTTGTCATAGTTGAGCGTGATTGCGACGCCGCGGGGATTGTCGTACCTGTACTCGTGCCTGCCGCCTTCGACGGCGTAAGCGGCTTGAGCGTTGTTCAGCAACTGCGGATCCAGCAGCACCAGCGTCGGATCGTAATCGAGCTTCACCCGGCTCTGAAGCGTCGCGGCAAAGGCCTGAGCAACTCCACCGCCCATGGACAAGCCGGCAATCCGGCCGATCTCGACATCGTTCTTCACGACCTCCATCACGTCGGCCAGGAGCGTCCCCAGTTCCCGCGCGGCTTCATACACCTCGCCCACCTTGCCCAAGGCCGTATCGAGGTTTTGCTTCAGGTCGCGGCCGTTCTCTGTGCCGCCAAAGTAGAGATCGAGGCACTTCTTTGTGGCATCGCCGTCATCGATCAATGTCTCCTTGAGGCAAAGATGGGTGATGTCGGCCAGTTCCAGCAACCGCCTCCCCACCTCCGCAGTGCGCTCGCCGAGCCGTTCATGAAGCAGCAGATCGGTGTAGAGGAAGGACCGGAAGAGCATTTCCGACGAGTCGTGCAAGGGCCCCAGCAGATCGAACTCCGATTCGCTGAATTGCAGCGTGCGCCGGATCTCGTCGATCTGCAAAGCGCGAATTTCCTCCGATGAAGACAGCTCCTTCAACCCCAACGCATGCGTCAGCGCGTTCAACTTGTCCTCGGGCAACTCCTCGGGAGTCTTATCCGGCTCGCGCGTCAGGTCGATCTTGGTCCCGGACGGCAAGCCATTGATTCGAAGCCCCTTCGTCTTTGCCCTCGACGGACGAGTGTGTTCCGAAGCATCGCACCCCGCTCCCGGGCGTTCGCTCTTTTCCCCGGTCTCTTCCTTCTCGCCGGCATTCCCGACCTCCTCGATCTCGATGATGTCCTCGAGTGGCTCCACTGAGGACTCAGCAGCCGAGGCGAAATCGGAGATCTGTACCGGGTCGGAAGAACGCACATGGTTCAATGTGTCCGCATTCGGGCCGGCGGCAGGATCGGCATCTTCGTCCATCATCAACAACTGCGCGAGCGTCATCCGTGGCGGGCGCATCACTCGGGGCTCGTCCACGGGCAGTTGCGCGCCTGCCGAAGATGATCGCGGCGAAGCATCGCTCCGGGCGCCGGAGAGAGTTCGGGAGACCCGGGGCGAGAGTCCCTCCGGCTCGGGTTGCACTGCCGATGCCGTGATCGCAGTCTGTTGCTTCTTCGGGCTTGCCCTCGAAAAGGCCGAGGGCAGGCAGCTTTTGAACAAGGATGGAATCTTTCTCATGGCGTCGACGCGGTTCCTTGTCTCATCTTGCAATTGAAGAGACACAAGGAGAAGTCTGCCCGGACGCGTCGCCGCGTGCGTTGCCGCGGACGAAGATCCGCCCTGCCCGGCGAAGCCCGCTGCGCCACGGGCTTCCGACCGGACAGACGCTGATGCAGCGAATCGGGGTGACGCGCAACGTATGCGGATTAAAGCGTGCAAGCCCGGCACCGCTTCGCATTCGCCCCATCCGATTCGCCTTTCCGGTCCTTCAAAACCGACGATCGACTAACCTCCGACCACCACAGGCACTTCGGCGACGACGACCTGCCCGGGCGGCAATCGACTGAAGACGAAAGAGACTCGCCGTCGGCGCAGCGAATTGCGCATTCCAGATGAGTCGGCGCAGATCGTCCACTGGCAATGGAGTTATCGGCCACTGCCGTAAGACTGATCGCTTTCAAATCCCAAACCGCATCATGAAAATCACTGGTTCCCTCCCCACTCGGCCCCGAGAAGATGTCACGCCTGCGGAACGCGGCCCGGCGACGCGCCGACGACTGGCGACCAGTGCAGATCCAGAAAGCAGCACTCTTCTGCAGCGGCCGCCGGTTCAGCAGCCCACCTCCCTCCCGCCCAGGACTTCCCTTCGGCACGAGATATCGGAAACCGTTGGAACCCGGCAGGAATCGCGCGTGTCGCAAGAGGCGGCACGCGAAAAGGCGACCGAGCCTCCGCCTCTGCCGCTGGTGCGGACCATGAAGGAAAACCACGCCTTCTGGACTCTGGCCAAAAGCATGAAACGGAAGGCGGCTTGCGAGCCATTGTTCCACGCTTATGCGCGCAAGAACCGAAATGCAGGCGAGAGGAATCTGACCCAGTTCCTGAAGATGCTCTTTTTGGCAACCAGTCCCGACAGGAATCCTCAGGCGTATCGGACACGAAGGAGTGACATCACTCACTTCATCATCAAGTTGAACGGGATCGACAACCCCGTTCACCTTTTGCGGCGCGATACCTTCGACGGGTTTCTCGGTGACCTGTGGGTCGTGGACCCTGGCGACCCAGCCGACGCCACGGCGTTGCAGCGGGCTTTGAACAAGGACATCGACGGGATGGTCCAGCGCGCGAAACAGAAGGCAGGATACTGGACGGGCCTGTTCAAGGAGGGCGAGGCGCAAAAGGCTGTGCATCGGACCCGGCTCGATGAGCTCGAAAATGTCTACATGAAATTCACCGCCAATCCGAAGTATTCCAACGTGAGCATCGACACGTTCCACAAGATGCTGTGCCAATGGTCAGGGAAACAAGTAGTTAAGGCTCCAGACGTGGAATTGAACGGTCAAACGATCGATGGCATCAAGCAGTTCGAGGTCGTGGTGCCCGATTACGGACCGGTCAAACTGCTGGGCCTCCTGGACACAAAGGGGCAAGTCTTGCTTGTGCGAGGCGTTCCTTCGCGCGAGCTGCTCGCGCACACAGTGGACGAAATGCTCTCGTCCGCGCAAAAGATCCGCTCGCAATTGACCGCACGTCAGGATTCAGATGCTGGCATGCGCGCCGAGCATGTTGATCGCATACGCATGACGTTGATCTGGAATCATCTGAAGCGAAAGCTCGACGCGGACTATGCGGCCTGGCGGCAGGCGCGCAAAGGATTTGACAAGAGCCGACCATCCTTCGTCAAACACCTGGAGACTCTTTGCAATGCAGGCCGAGGACGCGACATCGTGAGCGATGAGAGGAAGACCGTCACCCTGCATGAAGTGGTGCCCAACAAGGGCGGTCGCACGGTCACCTTGCTGCGATACAGAGACAACGAGCGCGGGCTTTGCACGGGCATGCGCACGCTGGACTTGCGCGATGCCAATGAGGTGGAAAGAAAAGATGCCATTGCTGCTGCGATCCGGGAGATGGAAAGATTCGAAACTCATTCGCGAGCCAGTATCCGTCGCCGGTTGGGCCCCTGCCGCATCCTCGCCAAACCCCCGGTATTGCACGCATCGAAGGAGGAAATGACCGGAGGCAGGATGCGTATCGGGCTGGAAGGCATGCTTGCGAACAAGCACAAGGGCGAAGTCAACCTTCTGCACGGCCTGCAGGACGAAGCTGCGCTTCGACACTGGTTCAAACCGGACGGCTCACTCATGCCGAGCAAGAGCGAGACCCACGGTTTTCATGGCCTGACTCGATTTTTGCAGCACGCGCCCGAGATCAGAGACCTGTTACGGCAACTCGGGCATCACCGATTGGCCGATTCGCTGCTGCCGCGGGTCTCAGCAAAAATGATCGCCCGAATTCTGAAGGAACGGGTCAAAGACCGTCGATCCCGCAACAGCGAACTTCTCGACACGCTCGGGCTGGCAGGGCACCGTCAACTTTATTATTACGTCCACCTCTCCACCGGTCGGCTCGCAGACGAGAGGCGGCTGCGCTTTCTTCCGGATTACGATCAACACTGGGAGGACATTCGCAATTCCCTCACGCAACTCGGGCATGCGGGCCAGGCTTCGCGGCTGCCCGGGCCGCGCTCCAACGCCCCGGTCGATCTTGCCGACAAAGTCGAGGACAACATCGACGGACTGCAGGTTGCGTTGCAGCTTGTACGAGAGGGGCAACTCAGTCGCACTAAGGCGGCCGAACTCGCAGGCCTGACCCATCCTGCCCTGCTGCGTGCGCTTGCCGACAAATACGGGAATCTGCGAGCGTTGGTGTCCGTCGTTCACCGTACCGAGCAAAAACCCACGCACGGGATGCTGGAAAGGCTGCGCGAAGCCCGGTCGACCCTGGAGCCACGTACGCTGCAAACCGCTCGCGATCTGAAACTCGCGCTGGAGGGAATGCTTGCAAACAAGACCACTGGCAAGAAGGACCTTCTGCTCGGCTTGAAAAATGAGGACGATCTCAGGACATGGTTCGACCATGACGGATCGCTTCTGTCAACGCGATCGGCAGCGGACATCGTGAACCTCGGCGGATACTCGCTGATGGATGACGAGGTCAAGGACTTGCTCCTGTGGATCGGCCGGCACGATGTGGTCAGGGAATTGCCGCCCCCGATGAGCGCAAAAGCGATCGCGAATGCACTGCAGGAGAAGACAGCGGATCCGCGGGCCGACCTCTCCATGATTGCCGGAAAGGCCAGGCTGCCGTTGCAACTGTTCGGCGGATACCTCGACCTTTCGCGGAACACGGTGCGTCGCGACCGCGTCGCGCGTCTGCCCGACTACCCCGAATACTGGCAGCAGATACGCGACTCGCTTCTCGCCCTCGGCAAGCCTGAGCAGGCCAAGATGATGCGCGCTCCCACTTCAAGCGCATCGGATCGTCTCGTCCATCAGGTCGAGAACAACCTCGTCGCGCTGCATGCCGCGGTTCTGGCGCTTCGGCGCGGTGGTCTTTCTCCGCTACAAGCGGCGAGGCAGGCCGGCATGGCCGATGGCCATCTCTTGCACAGGCTCTCGAATAATGGCGGGGCGATACGTCCGCTCCCATTCATCGTGTCCCGGACCGACGGAGACTGGAGCACTCGCGCATTGGAGCGGCTACGCAACGCCCTGCAGCTTTTGTCGAAGGACAGACTTCCGTCCAGGGATGGAATCACGGGTCGCAACTCGCTGAAGCGCAAGCGATCCATCTCCCTCGCAGACCCCGGCAGCGTGAGCGATGCCCCGCAGGACGCCGGCAGCCGGGTCATGCGTCGAGCGATCAGGGGAGCGAGTTCCAGCAGGACGTCCGGCGCCGCTTTCTCTCGCGCATCCACGAACCGTCTTTCAAGTCTGATCATGCAAAGGGATGCGGAGCTTTCGGTCCTTCAAGACAGAGCCCTCGACACAGCGAACCTCCTGAATCGCACAATTTCAGTTCCCACACCAAAAGAAGAGGTCCTGCAGCTCTTGCAGGAACTGATGGATGAAGGCGCGAGAGGCATTGAGCGGCACCTGGCGGTGCAGTCGGCGCAAACGGCCCAGCCGACCACCGAAGAGCGCGACCGCGTTCTGCAGATCGCCCAGCTCGCCCACCAGATGCGCCGCTCGCTCGCGTTGCTCGATTGGTTGCCGGTGGCGGCGTCACCCACCGCGCCGCTGCCGCCCGGCTGCGTGCCAGTTCCTGCGCCGGATTGGACTGGTCTCGCCCGGCAAATGTTTACGCGCGGCACGGCTTTGGGCGACCGTAACTTGTGCTGGTTCGACAGCCTCGCGCAACTCGCGTCAGGACAGCGCCGTGAAGGTGGCGGCGACATGCGGGCCGTGGATCGACGGGTCGAAGAGCTGAGTTCCGCGTGCGCTACGCTCGGCCTGCACCAGATCGGCGAGATGGCCAACGACGATTCGGGGCTCCTCCATCTCCTGGCCCGACTGCTGCGCGTGCAGGTCCACATCCTCTATCGAGGCCACGACGGTGGCTTGTCTTTGTCGCCCCTGATCAGCGTCGGCTCGCCCAACGACAGACCCGTCTACGTCTACAACGACTATTTTCACTTCGAGCCGATGTGGCCGAAATGGTCGTCGGCGAGCGCGACGACCGTTGCGACTCATCACCCGCAACAGTCACTTGCCACTTGGGAGACGCCCAAATAACCATTGCCCTACAGTCCGGCCATGAGCCATGCCGTCTACACCCCGCGCCGGAAACCGCGGCAGCAATTCGTACCCGTGCGCGGTCTACGCTACCACCTCACCTCCTGGGGCTCGCCGGACACCGCTGACAACGGCCCGCCGCCACTGGTGATGCTCCACGGCTGGATGGACGTGAGCTCGTCGTTCCAATTCGTGGTGGACGCAATGGGCGACGAGCGTCATATCGTCGCGCCCGACTGGCGAGGTTTCGGCCTGACGGAAACACCCGTCGTCGATACATACTGGTTCCCCGACTATCTCGGCGACCTGGACGCCCTGCTCGCTTCGCTCTTCCCCGGCCGCCGCATCGACCTGCTCGGGCACAGCATGGGTGCCAATGTGGCAATGCTCTTTGCCGGCATCCGCCCCGATCGGATCCGTCGCCTCGTCAACCTCGAAGGCTTCGGCATGCCGGAAGGCAGGCCGGAAGATGCGCCGGCACGATATCGGCAATGGCTGGACGAATTGGCAGTGCCGGAGCATTTGAAGCGTTACGAGAGCGCTGCCGAGGTTGCGACTCGCCTTCGAAAGACCAACCCACGGCTGACACCGGACAAGGCAGCGTGGCTGGCAACGCAATGGGCACGCGAAGGCGCGGACGGGCAGTGGCGCCTTCTCGCCGACCCTGCCCACAAACGCATCAACCCGGTTCTGTATCGCAAGGAAGAGGCCCTGGCCTGCTGGCGAGCCATCGAGGCGGAGGTTCTGTGGATCGAAGGCGAGGAAACCGATATCTCGAAATGGTGGGGTGACCGCTATTCACGGGCCGAATTCGAGGCGCGCATCAGCCATGTGCCTGATTTGCGGCGCGAACGGCTGGCGAGTTGCGGACACATGCTGCATCACGATCAGCCGCAGGGGCTGGCGAGGCTGCTGGAGGAGTTTCTGAGTTGACTGAACAGCAACGCCCTCGCCCCTTCCCTCCGTACCGTGCCTGCTGCCGCTCCATGAAGAACTCCTCGTAACTCATCGGCCGCTTGTCCGCTGAGCCAGGGGTGCGCTGCAAGCCACATGCCCGGGATCCTGCGGGCCGCGCGCGGCCCGCACCGGCGACCGGGCATGAGAAAATTCGCCGCTTCGCCGGTCGACAGGCCGGCATCGCAGCCGGCATTCACTGAAGTTGCTTCATCCATGGACATCGAACGCATCAACGCCATCGGCGTAACCCTCGCCGACCTCTCAGCGCGCACCGACGCGCTAAGGGGGTATCTTTGACTACGACCGCAAAGCGCTTCGGCTGAACGAAGTCAACGCCGCCCTGGAGAACCCCAGCGTCTGGAACGAACCCAAGCGCGCCCAGGAACTCGGGCGCGAGAAAAAGTCGCTGGAAACGGTGGTCGACACCATCGGACACCTGCAGCGCAACCTCGCCGACAACACCGAGCTCTATGAGATGAGCAAGGCCGACGATGACGAAGACAGCCTGCTCGCCATCGAGGCTGACGCCGGGAAGCTGCGCGAAATCGTCGAGCAGCTTGAATTCCGGCGCATGTTCAACAACCCGCAGGATCCGAACAACTGCTTCCTCGACATTCAGGCAGGCGCCGGCGGCACCGAAGCGTGCGACTGGGCCCAGATGCTGTTGCGCCAGTATCTCAAGTACTGCGAGCGCAGGGGCTTCAAGGCCGAGGTGATGGAGGAGTCCGAGGGTGACGTGGCGGGCATTCGCTCTGCCACCATCAAGGTCGAGGGCGAATATGCCTTCGGCCTGTTGCGCACCGAGACGGGCGTGCACCGCCTGGTGCGCAAGAGCCCGTTCGATTCCTCGGGCGGCCGCCACACCAGCTTCGCCTCCGTGTTCGTCTATCCGGAGGTCGACGATTCGATCCAGATCGAGATCAATCCCGCCGACGTGCGCGTCGACACCTTCCGCGCCTCCGGCGCGGGCGGACAGCACATCAACAAGACGGACTCGGCGGTGCGCCTCACGCACATGCCCACTGGCATCGTCGTGCAATGCCAGAACGACCGCTCCCAGCACCGCAACCGTGACGAAGCCTGGCAGATGCTGCGCTCTCGCCTGTTCGAGCACGAGATGCGCAAGCAAATGGCCGAGCAGCAGAAGCTGGAAGACTCCAAGACCGACGTCGGCTGGGGCCACCAGATCCGCAGCTACGTCCTCGACCAGAGCCGCATCAAGGACCTGCGCACCAGCGTCGAGATCAGCAACACGCAGAAGGTGCTGGACGGCGATCTGGATGCGTTCATCACTGCGAGCTTGAAGCAGGGGGTCTGACGATGCGTGACACAACGCATAGAATACGTGTCACAAAGGAGCGTACATGCGCACCCTCAATGTCCGCGAATTTCGAAACACCATTCCCATGCTGAAGGAAACGCTTGCAGCCGAAGGCGAGTTGCTGTTGGTATCCAATGGCGAACCCATCGCACGCGTGCTGCCTGTGGTACATCGAAGGAGACCGAAGCTTCCCTCGTTGAAGGCCTTTCGAGACGCTCAACCGCTGCCGGGCGCCCCGATCGAACAGCTGATTCGGGAAGAGCGCGACAAGCGGTGAGCCTCATCTACCTTGACACCAGTGTGCTCGCCAAACGCTATCTGCGGGACGCCCGCTCTGACGATGTCGACGCGCTGCTCGATCACGACGAGCTTTCCTTCGTCGTCAGTGATCTTTGCGTCGTCGAACTCGAGTCCGTGGTAGCGCGGCGGTCGCGCGAAGCACCCGAGGGCAAGCTTGACCGCGGCGCTGTGAGATCGCGCATCGAGCAAGACATGCGCAGCGGCTTCTTTCTCGTGCATCCGCTTGAAACCGATGTGCTGATCGAGGTGCGCAGGCTCATCGTGGAGGGCGAGCCACTGGCAACACTCGACGCGCTGCACCTCGCCACCGCCCTGCGAGCGGGCGCGGACACTCTCGCCACCGACGACCGGCAGTTCGCGCATGCAGCGCGTGCAGTCGGCCTGTCCGTCACAACCTTTGTGTAAAAGGACTTTCGCGATGCGCGAAGGACAACCCGTCGTCATCCGTCGTGGGGACTACGTCGCCCCGGCGTACTGGATCCGTACCGTCGACCTGACCTTCGACCTCGATCCGGTCAAGACCATCATCACCAGCCGTCTGCAGATTGAACGCAATCCGCAGGTCGAGCCCCAGCCGCTGAAGCTTCACGGCGAGGAGTTGAACCTGCTGCGCGTGCTGGCCAATGGCGAGAGCGTGTCGTTCCGTCACGAAGACGGCTGCCTCGTCATCGACCATCCGCCTGAAGGCGAGGCCTTCACGCTGGAGATCCGCAACACCTGCTGCCCCGAGAAAAACACGCGCCTGTCGGGGCTTTACACATCGGGCGGCGGCTTCTTCACTCAATGCGAGGCCGAGGGCTTCCGACGCATCACTTTCTTCCTCGACCGTCCGGATATCATGGCCGTCTACACGGTCAAGCTGAAGGCCGACAAGAAGAAATACCCCGTGCTGCTGTCCAACGGCAATCTCGTCGAACAGGGCGAACTGGAGAACGGGCGTCACTACGCGAAGTGGCACGACCCCTTCCCCAAGCCGAGTTATCTCTTCGCGCTCGTCGCGGCCGACCTTGTCGCCCGCGAGCAGAAGATCCGCAGCCGATCGGGCAAGGATCATCTGCTGCAGGTGTACGTACGGCGCGGCGATCTCGACAAGACCGAGCACGCGATGAGCTCGCTGATCGCCTCCGTCGTGTGGGACGAGGCGCGCTTCGGCCTGCCGCTCGATCTCGAGCGCTTCATGATCGTCGCCGTCGGTGACTTCAACATGGGCGCGATGGAGAACAAGGGCCTCAACATCTTCAACGACAAATATATTCTGGCGCTGCAGGAAACGGCCACCGACACGGATTACGCCAATATCGAAGGCGTCGTCGCCCATG
>DASTGE010000613.1:0-17700 GCA_035719405.1 Burkholderiaceae bacterium | reverse complement strand
ACATCGTTGCCGTCGTCAACCAGGAACTCGTGACGGCCGGAGAGGTCGAGTCCCGTCTGGCTCGGGTGCGGGAGAACGCGCGGCGCAACGGGGAGCGCGTGCCGCCTGATGCCGAACTGCGCCAGCAGGTGCTGGAATCGTTGGTCGAGGAGCGTGTTCTCATCACCTATGCCCGCGACAGCGGGACCCGTGTCGAGGAACCGGAGCTCGACCGCGCCGTCGCGGGCATCGCGTCACAGAACCAACTCACCGTTCCCCAGCTGCGCGAGCGCCTGCGTGCCGATGGCATCGACTACACGCGCTTTCGAAACAACGTGCGTGACCAGATGCTGGTCGAGCGCGTGCGCGAGCGGGAGGTGCAAGGCCGCATCCGCGTGACCGACGCTGAGGTCGACCGGCTGATCGAGCAGCAGCGCGCCGCGGCGGGTGCGCAGGTCGAGTACAACATTGCCCAGGTGCTCGTCACCGTGCCCGAAGGGGCTTCCGACGCGGTCATCACGGAGCGCCGCGCCCGGGCGGAGCAGGCTTTGGCGCGCATTCGCGCCGGAGAGGACTTTGCACAGGTGGCGCGTCAGATGTCGGAAGACGGCAATCGCGAGCGCGGCGGCGAGATTGGCCTGAAGCCCGTTGACAAGCTGCCGGATGTGTTTGTGCAGCAAGTGCGCAATCTGAATCTCGGGGACGTGTCTCCGACGCTGCTGCGTTCGGGTGCCGGTTTTCATGTGCTCAAGCTGCTCGACCGACGCAACAGCGTCGGCATCAAAGTCACGCAGACGCATGCCCGGCACATCCTGCTGCGCACATCACAACAGGCATCGGCGGAGGCGGCGGCGCGTCGGCTCGTCGACTTCAAGCGCCAGATTGAAGCTGGCCGGCGCAAGTTCGAAGACCTCGCGCGCCAGTATTCCGAAGATGGGAGCGCGGTGCAGGGTGGGGATCTCGGGTGGGTCTCACCGGGTGCCTTCGTCCCCGAGTTCGAGGATGCCATGAACAAGCTGTCCGTCGGCGGAGTGTCCGATCCCGTCGTATCGCGCTTCGGCGTCCATCTGATCCAGGTGCTCGAACGCCGTGAGGTGGCTCTCGATCCGAAGCAGCTGCGGGAACAGGCGCGCAACGTCTTGCGGGAGCAGAAGTTCGAGGAAGCGTACAACGAATGGGTACGCGATCTGCGCGCGCGCGCCTATATCGAGATGCGCGAGCCACCCCAATGAGCGGCTGCCGCGCCCCGGATGGAGCGACCGCTGAATGAGGGCGCGCAAGCGCTTCGGCCAGCACTTCCTTGCCGACACCGCCATCATCGACGCCATCGTTCGGGCGATCGATCCCCGGACGGATGACGCGCTGGTGGAGATCGGCCCCGGGCTCGGCGCATTGACCGACCCTCTGCTGGAGCAGGCCAGTCGTCTCACGGTCGTCGAGATCGACCGGGATCTGGCGGCGCGACTTTCGAAGCGATCAGGGCTCGATGTGGTCCAGGCTGACGTGCTGAAGGTGGACTTCGAAGCGCTCTCTGTCCAACGTGGAAAGAAGCTGCGGATCGTCGGCAATCTGCCTTACAACATCTCCACGCCGATCCTGTTCCATCTGCTCGGAGCCGTCGAGGTCGTCGTCGACCAGCACTTCATGTTGCAGAAGGAAGTGGTAGACCGCATGGCGGCCTTGCCAGGTGGAAAGGATTACGGTCGGCTTTCCGTGATGCTTCAGTGGCGTTATGACATCGAGGCCTTGTTCGACGTTCCGCCCGAATCGTTCGAGCCACCGCCACAAGTGGATTCGTCCGTGGTCCGCATGGAGCCGCTCAAGAGCGTGCCGCTGCTGGATCCCCGGTTGCTCGAGCAGTTGGTGGCCGTCGCTTTTTCCCAGCGCCGTAAGCTGCTGCGTCACACTCTTGGAACCTGGCTTGAAGCACGGGGTTTCGGCGGTCGGTTCGACGTGCATCGACGGGCTGAGGAAGTGCCCGTCGCGGAGTATGTGGGGCTTGCGCAGGCGTTGGGTCCGTTGCAGAGCCAAGGCTGAGGATCTGCATCCCAAGAGGAACGCAGGGCAAAAGAAGGCAGGACAAAAGAAACGGCAGCCCGAAGGCTGCCTATGCTCGTGCCTGTGCGCCTATGCCAATCAAACGCCGACTCACGCGGCGGTCAACCACATGGCGGTATCGAATGCGCTGCACATCATCGGCATGTTCATTCCGAAGCTGGCATTCGATGAATTCTTGTTCTTGGGCTTGTCGCCGGCTTGCTGGGCCACTTCCGTCGCCCGCTCCCATGACCCGTTTTCCTGGGAGCGGGCTACTGAAAAGAATAAAAACACCTGAATGGTATTTTTCGCTCCGCCCAAAAATCGGCCGCGTCACGAAATACGTCCAGTAACTGCTCACGGGCTTCGCGGTCGAAGCGCGGGTTGTCCGGCAACTGCTCGAGCACGACGATAAAACCCGTCTGCTGCCCGGCCTTGTGCACCAGGTCGGTCATGCAGTCGTAAAGCGCGTCGAGGTTCTTGCCGAAATGGGTTGGCAGCAGGAATGACTCGGCAATCTGTTCGAGAACCTCCTGCTTTGACTGCGCGTTCGCCAAATTGGCGTACAGAAAATGCTGCCCCGCGTCCTTGGCAGTCTGCATCAGGTCTTCAACCCGATACGCCCGAATCGACTGCACGATGTTGGGACGGACGGTCTGCAAAAGCATGGTCACGATCCTCCTGGTTCAATCAATCCGGCCACCCGGCTCACTGGACGATGAGACGAAAACTTGCATAGTGGTCGGCCGTGTAATAGCAACTCTCAGGGCGGGTGGGCTCGGAACCTCCGCATACGATTCGCCGCGCACCGCGATTGGACGCCCGCGGCGTCGGTACCGTGTACTCCCGGTAATATCCGCGCGGCCTGGAAGGAAGCAGGCGTTCGCGATTACCGAACACACTGCCATCCTTCTCATGGGGGAAGGGGCCTCCCGCGCGGATCAACCTCTCGGTGCTACGGGCCTCCGACGGCAAAGTCGCCAACTGCACCATCTGAACCTCGGCGGCAGGCTGCTTGGCCCAGGACGGCGGCGCGAGCGTAAGTGCCGAGGCGGCGACAAGGCCGGTGGTTGCAAGAGCAAGCCCCCATTTGCGCAGAGACTGCTGAAGCAACGACCGGTCGGTCTGACCCACGGGTTAACCCTGAAAGCTGAAACTGTCATGGTACCGAAACGGTCGCCAAACCTCAAGCCGCCGCGGTCTCGAAAGGCTATGAAGGGGTAGTCTTAGTAAAGACTCACATGGCTGCTGTAGTAATTGTTTCCTTGCCACAGGCTCCCTGCAAATTTTCTTGAACTTGCTCTGGGCCCATTCAGGCCCAAGAGCGGTGCATCAGCGCGCCGCGTTCGCGTCCGTCACCGTCAGCGCCGTCATGTTGACGATGCGGCGGACCGTGGCCGAGGGAGTGAGAATGTGGACCGGCTTGGCAGCACCGAGTAATACAGGTCCGATCGCAATGCCTCCCCCCGCGGCCTGCTTCAGCAGGTTGTAAGCGATGTTGGCGGCGTCGATGTTTGGCAGCACGAGGAGATTCGCTTCGCCGCTCAAGGTGCTGCGCGGCATGATCTCGTTGCGATAGTGCGCGTTGAGTGCCGCATCCCCATGCATCTCGCCATCCACCTCCAGCCACGGCGCGAGTTCGCGCACCCGCTGCAGCGCCTCACGCATCTTCACGGCAGAGGGCTGATTGCTGGAGCCGAAGTTCGAGTGGGACAAGAGCGCGGCCTTCGGCTCAAGGCCGAAGCGCTTCATCTCCTCCGCTGCAAGGACCGTGATCTCGGCGATCTGCTCCGCATCCGGGTCGTAATTGACATGCGTATCCACCAGCATCACTTGCCGTCCGGGAAGGATGAGGCCGTTCATGCATGCGTAAGTCTTGACGCCCGGCCGGCGGCCAATGACCTGTTCGATGTACGGCAGGTGCGTATTGGTAGTGCCCCACGTGCCGCAGATCAGGCCGTCGACCTCGCCTTTGTGCAAAAGCATGGTGCCGATCAGCGTGAGGCGTCGGCGCATCTCGATCTTCGCGAGCTGTTCCGTCACGCCGCGGCGCTCCATCATGTGATGGTAGGTCTGCCAGTAGTCGCGGTAGCGCGAGTCGTACTCCGTGTTTACCAGGTCGTAGTCGCGTCCAGCCTGGAGGCGCAGCCCGAACTTCTCGACGCGCTGCGCGATCACGTTCGGACGACCAATGAGCGTGGGCCGAGCAAGGTTCTCATCAACCACCACCTGCACCGCCCGAAGCACGCGTTCCTCCTCGCCTTCGGCGTAGGCGACGCGCTTGTGCTGCGCGCGCTTGGCGATCGCGAACAGCGGCTTCATCGTGCTGCCTGAGGCGTAGACGAAGGTCTGCAGCTTGTCTCGATAGGCGTCGAGGTCAGCGATGGGTCGCAGCGCGACACCAGAGTCGGCGGCGGCCTTGGCGACCGCCGGCGCGATCTTCATCATGAGCCGCGGATCGAAGGGCTTCGGGATGAGATATTCGGGCCCGAAGCTCAGGGTCTGCCCGACATAGGCCGCGGCGACGACTTCGCTCTGTTCGGCCTGGGCCAGCTCCGCAATGGCATGCACCGCCGCGATCTCCATCTCGTCGGTGATCGTCGTGGCGCCAGAGTCGAGCGCGCCCCTGAAGATGTACGGGAAGCACAGGACGTTGTTGACCTGATTCGGGTAGTCGGTGCGTCCGGTGGCCATGATGACGTCGTCGCGAACGGACTGGGCCTCCTCGGGCATGATTTCCGGTGTCGGGTTGGCGAGCGCGAAGATCAGCGGCTGCCGCCCCATCTTCGCCACCATCTCCGGCTTGAGCACTCCGCCCGCCGACAAACCGAGGAAGATGTCGGCCCCGGAAATCACGTCGGCGAGTGAGCGCATTTCGGTGCGTTGCGCGAATTGGGCCTTGTCGGGATCCATCAACTCGACACGGCCTTCATAGACCACCCCTGCCAGGTCGGTCACCCAGATGTTCTCGCGCTGCAACCCCATCTTCAGGAGCAGGTTCAGGCAGGCCAGGGCCGCCGCCCCGGCGCCTGACGTGACGAGCTTGACCTGCCGGATGTCCTTTCCTGCGACCTTCAGGCCGTTGAGCAGTGCGGCGCCAACGACGATCGCGGTGCCGTGCTGGTCGTCGTGGAAGACTGGGATCTTCATGCGCTCGCGCAGCTTGCGCTCCACATAGAAGCAGTCCGGCGCCTTGATGTCCTCGAGGTTGATGCCGCCAAAGGTCGGCTCAAGTGCCGCGATCACGTCGACAAGCTTGTCGAGGTTCTTCTCGCCGAGCTCGATGTCGAACACGTCGATGCCTGCGAACTTCTTGAAGAGCACGGCTTTGCCCTCCATGACGGGCTTGGCGGCCAGGGGGCCGATGTCGCCAAGGCCGAGCACGGCAGTGCCATTCGTCACCACCGCGACAAGGTTGCCGCGCGAGGTGTAGCGGAAGGCATTGGTCGGATCCGCTGCGATCTCCTCACATGCAGCAGCCACGCCGGGCGAGTACGCGAGGGCAAGGTCCCGCTGGTTGATGAGCTGCTTGGTCGCCTGAATCGCGATCTTGCCCGGGGTGGGGTGCTCGTGATACTCAAGGGCAGCACGGCGCAGTTCGGCACGCTTTTCTTCGGCGGTCGGCATGATGGAGTTCTCACGAGGAGCGCAAACGCGGGGCAATCATCATAGTTGATGCCCTGTGCGCAGAACTGCGTACAGGGCGCTGCCTCATGCAGGTCGATACTGGGCATTTCCGTCGGCTATGAGCGAGTTGTCCCTTTCCGCACCGCACACGCCCGACAGGCGCAATGCGTCGCGCCTGCGAAGGGCCTTGCCCTGGGCTGCGCTCGTCGCGCTGCTGCTCGTCGCGCAGACGCTGCTTGTGATGCTGACAATCAACTTCGAAGCTTCGCGGGCGCAAGAGCGGGTGGAGCTGGTGGCGGCGGAGGCCTCCGCGGAGGTCAAGCGGTCCGTCTCGCATGCACTGCAGGACCTGCAGGCCCTGATATGGGTCGACGGGGCTTCGCCTCGCTGGCGGCTCGAGGCCGGTGAGGTGCTGAGGCGGCATCACGAGTTGCTGCGCATCGAGCGCCGGACAGCGAATCGAAGCATCGCAGACGCCATCGAATCGCCGTACCGTCAGCCGCTGTTCGGATTGATGCCGCGCCATTCACTGGATGCCGAAACCGACGCCGCATGCGCAACGGCACGCCGCACCTCGATGCCCACCTTTTCTCGCAGCTTCTTCGTGCCGCAGCGCGGAGGGCTGGGCGTTGAGGTGATGGACGTTTGCATCCGCCTGCAGCAAGCCGGGCAGGAGGCGGGCTTCATCGTCGCCACCTATTCCCTGGCATCGTTGCTCGAAGCGGCGGTGGCGCCCGTGCAGGCGCGAAGCTACGAGCTGTCATTCGTCGAGGGCGATGGAACGCGGCTGGCGCGGGCGGGCATGCCTCGCGGGGCAGGTATCTACCACGCCGAGCGCCTTGTCGATCTTTCCGGACTCACGCTGCTGCTGCGGGCCGACAGCGCGGAGTCACGTCCCAGCCTCATTCCGAATCTCACGACCGCACTCGTGCTCGGACTGTCGCTCGGGTTGTTCGCGCTCGTCGTGCTGCTGCTGCGTGACGTGCGCAAGCGAGCGCACGCCGAAGGGGCGTTGGCCGAGGCGCTCGCGTTCCGCAAGGCGATGGAGGACTCCCTCATCACAGGGCTGCGTGCGCGTGACCTGCAGGGGCGGATCACCTACGTGAATCCCGCGTTCTGCGCGATGGTGGGCTTAAGCGCCGAGGAATTGCTTGACAGCGTCACGCCGCCCTACTGGCCGCCCGAGCGCGTCGAGGAGTATCGGACCCGGCAGAATGCCCGTCTTGGCCATGAAGGATCGCAACAGGTCTCGCGCGAGGGCTTCGAGACGGTGTTCATGCGCAAGAACGGCGAGCGCTTTCCGGTGATGATCTTTGAAGCCCCACTGGTCGACGGCCACGGCGTGCATACGGGATGGATGAGCGCAGTGCTCGACGTGAGTGCGCAACGGCGCGTGGAGGAGCTGTCGCGGCAGCAGCAGGAGCGCCTTCAGGCCACAGCGCGCCTGGCCACGGTGGGGGAGATGGCCTCGCTGCTCAGCCATGAGTTGAACCAGCCGTTGGCCGCGATCGCGAGCTATGCCACCGGGTCGATGAACCTGCTTTCCGAGCCCGATTGGGAAACGCTTTCGATGGTGAAACAGGCGGTCGTGCGCATTGCCGAGCAGGCAGAGCGTGCGGGACGGGTGATCAAGAGCGTGCACGACTTCGTGCGCCGGCGCCAGCACTCCCGCGAACCCATCCGGGCAGACCAGATCATCGAGTCGGTGCTGCCGCTGGTCAGGATGCAAGCGCGCAAGAGTGGAACACGCATCGAGATCGACATCCCGTCGCCGGCGCCACGCGTCTTCTGCGATCGCACGATGGTCGAGCAGGTGCTGCTGAACCTGACGCGCAACGGCATTCAGGCCATGGAGCACGACACGCCCATGGCCGAGCGCGTGTTGACGCTGAGGGTCATGCGCGTGCATGAGCGCTGGGTGCAGTTCAGCGTGATCGACGCCGGCCGGGGCATTGCGCCGGAGGTTGCTTCGAGGCTGTTCACGCCCTTCTTCACCACGCGCAGTGAGGGTATGGGGCTGGGTTTGAGCCTGTGCCGCACGGTGATCGAGCAGCACGGCGGGGCGCTCGATTTCGACAGCCGGCCGCAAGGAGCGGATGGCAGTGGCGGTCGCACCGAATTCCGGTTTACCCTTCCTGCCCACGTCCTCGCCTCGCAGGCCTCCACGCCCACCAACCCGTGACGATCCCCGCGTTGCCCGCTCCGCTCGGTTTGCCGATGGTCTATCTCGTTGACGACGAGGAAGTGGTGCGCGACGCGCTGGCCTGGCTGCTGCGCTCGCGCAGGTTGCTGTCAGAAGGCTTTGCCGGCGCCGAGGCATTTGAGGGCATGCTGGCGGAGCATGAACGGCCAGGCGGGCTGCGATGGCCCAGCGCTCCTTCCTGTCTGCTGCTGGATGTGCGGATGCCCGGCACAAGCGGGTTGGTATTGTTCGAGCGGCTGGCCGAGCGCGAGCTCCTCGACACACTGCCCGTCATCTTCCTCACGGGGCATGGAGATGTGCCGACGGCGGTGGCGGCCGTCAAGCGCGGTGCGTTTGATTTCGTCGAGAAGCCATTTTCCGACAATGCCTTGGTAGACCGTGTCGAGCAGGCCCTGGCGAAAAGCGGCGAGGCAATCCGGCAACGACGCGCCAAGGAGGGCGTCAAACGTTCCCTGGCCGAGTTGACCGATCGGGAGCGTGACGTCATGCGCCTGGTGGTCGAGGGCCGGCCGAACAAGCTCATCGCGGACGCGCTGAGCATCAGCGTGAGAACGGTGGAGGTCCATCGGGCGCGCGTGTTCGAGAAGATGGACGTGAAGTCGGCGGTGGAGCTTGCCAACCTGCTGCGGCAGCATGGTGCCGGTTGAGCACGCAGCCCCGTCGCGCAGGCACAATTCGCTGATGTCCTTGGGAGAATTCGAGCTCATCGCGCGTTACTTCGACAGGCCGGCACGCCGCGCCGTGCTGGGGGTCGGCGACGACTGCGCGCTGCTGCAGCCTGCTACAGGCATGCATCTCGCGGTGTCCACCGACGCCCTGGTCGAAGGCCGGCATTTCCTGTCGACTGTCGCCCCCGATCGGCTCGGGCACAAGGCGTTGGCGGTCAACTTGAGCGATCTTGCTGCCGCTGGCGCGCAGCCCCTGGCATTCACGCTCGCCCTGACGATGCCGCGCCCGGACGAGGTTTTTCTCGACGGCTTCTCGCGCGGACTGTTCGCGCTGGCGGGTGAGCACGATATCGAGCTCGTCGGCGGAGACACCACCGCTGGTCCGCTCAACATCTGCATCACCGTGTTCGGTGAAGTCCCTGCCGGTTCCGCGCACGTTCGCAGCGGCGCGCGCGCAGGAGACGACCTGTGGGTGAGCGGCAGGCTGGGCGACGCACGCCTGGCGTTGGAGGTGTTTCGCGGCACGTTGACGCTCGCGGGCGATGCCTTCGAGCATGTGCGGCGAGCGATGGAACTGCCGTCGCCGCGCGTTGCCCTGGGCGTAGCGCTCCACGGAATTGCGACGAGCGCGATCGACGTGAGCGATGGACTTTCGGGCGATCTCTCGCACGTGCTGGAGCGTTCCCGTGCAGGTGCCACGCTCCGTGCCGACCTTCTGCCGCGCAGCGACGTGCTGGCGGCACAACCGCAGGCGTTGCAGCTGCAATGCCTGCTTTCCGGCGGCGATGACTACGAGCTGTTGTTCACCGCGCCACCGGGAAGCCGCGAGGAGGTGTTACAGGCTGGCCGACACGCGGGCGTGCCGGTGACGCGCATCGGACAGATCGAACCAGAACCGGGTTTGAGAATCGTCGACGGTCAGGGTGTGCAACTCAGGCGGGACTTTGCCGCGTTTGACCACTTTCGTGCATGACCGTGGCACCGTCGAACGGTTCGGAGCTGCATCCTCCGCTGCCTGCCGCACGCCGCCCGACCGTGCGCTTCATGCTTGGACATCCGGCACATTGGATCGCGCTCGGGTTCGGCAGCGGATTGTCTCCGTGGGCTCCTGGTACCGTGGGGACGCTGTGGGGCTGGATGGCCTTCCTGGCCTTACAGCCCTGGCTCGACGACCTCCAGTGGGCGTGGGTGATTGCGGGTGGAGTGCTGGTGGGTTGGTGGGCGTGCACGGTCACCGCACGCCGGCTGTCCGCGCCGGATCCGGGTGCAGTGGTCTGGGATGAAATCATTGCCTTCTGGCTCGTGCTCTGGCTGGTCATGCCCGCCGGACTTTGGACGCAGTTGTCGGTCTTCGCCCTCTTCCGTGTGTTCGACGCGGTGAAGCCGGGTCCGGTGGCCTGGGCGGATGCGTGCTTCAAGGTGCGTGCAGGCGAGCCGATCGGGTGGGCCCAGGGATTCGGCATTCTCTTTGACGACGTGGTGGCGGCGTTTTGCACCTTGATCGTCGTGGCGTTGTGGAGGTGGTGGCAATGAATGTCGACGCGATGCAGGGCGAGGTCGCCCGGCTCGGTCGGGCGCTGTGCGAGCGTGGCTGGCGGCTGGTCACGGCGGAAAGCTGTACCGGCGGTTTGATCGCGGCGTGCTGTACGAGCGTGGCCGGCTCCAGCGACTGGTTCGAGCGCGGCTTCGTCACCTACAGCAATGAGGCCAAGGCCGAGGAACTCGGTGTGCCGAGCGAACTCATCGATGAGCGCGGCGCAGTGAGCGAGGAGGTGGTGCGAGCGATGGCACGCGGTGCACTCGCCCATTCCCGTGCCGATATTGCCGTCGCCGTCACCGGCATCGCCGGTCCGAGCGGCGGCTCTGCGGGCAAACCTGTAGGCACCGTATGGCTGGCAATCGCCAGCGTGGTGAATGCCGGGCCGCCGCGCACTGAGGCCGAGCGGCTGCAGTTCACGGGTGACCGCAGCGCCGTGCGGCGGCAGGCGGTGGAAGTGGCATTGAGGCGGCTGCTGGATGCGGTGGGGTAGCGGAAGTACAGTGCGACGATGAAGACGCCGCCGTTGTTTCACCTCGCCTTTCCCGTCCACGACCTCGCTGCCGCCCGCTGCTTTTACGGCAATCTGCTCGGCTGCCCTGAAGGCCGCAGCGCCGACAACTGGGTCGATTTCGACTTCTTCGGCCACCAGATCGTCGCGCACCTCACGCCGCAGCGTTCCGAAGCCGCCACGCACAATCCGGTGGATGGCGACCATGTTCCGGTCCCACATTTCGGCGTGATCCTCGCAATGGCCGAATGGCGCGCTGTGGCCGAGCGGCTCAAGCAGGCGGAAACCCATTTCGTCATCGAGCCGCACATCCGTTTCGAGGGGCAGGTGGGTGAGCAGGCGACGATGTTCTTCCTCGACCCCTCGGGCAACGCGCTCGAGATCAAGGCGTTCGACGACATGAGCCAGGTGTTCGCACGCTGATGCGGCCTTTTCTGCTGGCCGGGACGTTTGGGCAGGGCGAGCGCGAAACGTGGTTGCAGGCCTTGCAGAATGCGCTGCCTGCATGGCGTGTCGTCCTGGAACCCTCGATTCAGGAGTCCGCATCGATCGAGGTCGCTGTCGTCGCCGAGGCATGCTTGATCGCCGTTTCTTTGGCTTGATGAAGCGTGGGTCCAAGCTGGTCAACCTCGCGCGTGGCGGCCACGTCGTCTGCAACGACCTTCTGGAAGCGCTCGACACCGGCCAGCTCGGTCATGCGGTCCTCGACGTGTTCGCCTATGAGCCGCTGCCTGCGAACCATGCGTACTGGCGGCATCCGAAAGTCACCGTTCTGCCGCACATCGCCGCCCCGACGGATCCGCGCAGCGCGGCGCGGGTCGTCGCCGCGAATTTGCGGGCGTGGCTTGCCGGAGAACCGCTTGCCGGGTTGGTCGACCGGCGCCGCGGGTATTGAGCAGAAGGCCTGCCTGCGCGCTCAGGCGGGTAGCGCCAGGGGCAAGCGATGGCCGCGGACGTTGCCGGAGACGGCTGCAGTGTGCTGCAGGAGAAGCAACACGAGCCGCTTGAGGCCGTCCCACGGATCGAGGGGCCAGTCCGGCTGCTTCAGCCCTTTGATCAGGCCGTCGCATAACTGTGCCGCTTCCACGAGGTGATCGAGCACCTCGTCGGTGAACGTCGGCACTACGCGCTCGAAAAGCTTCTCCTTAGCGCCCCAGACCCGCTGCTCGCGAAGCGCGATGGGTAGCGGCTTGCCTTGGGCCATCGCGTCCTTCACGCGGCGCAATGCCCGGATGTCCTCGGCAAGCGTCCAGTGCACGAGCACGGCCGCCTCGCCTTCGGCCTTCAGTCCGTCGAGCATGCGCAGCGCACGGGCGACGTGCCCTGAAAGCACTGCCTCCCCGAAGCGGAATACGTCGTAGCGCGCGACGTTGAGCACCGCGGCTTCCACCTGCTCGAAGCTCAGGATGCCTTGCGGATACAGCAGGGCGAGTTTTTGCAGCTCCTGATGGGCGGCCAGCAGGTTGCCTTCGACCCGGTCAGCAAAGAATGCCAGCGTCCGTTGGCCGGCTTCGCCATCGGCCACGCGTTGGCTTTGTCGTGCGAGCCGCTGGGCGATCCATTGCGGCAGCGTGCGACGCTCGACAGGGTCGATGCGCACAGTCACCCCGGCCGAATCGAGCGCGACGAACCATGCACTCGATTGCTGTTGCCGGTCCAGCTTGGGCAGCGTCACAAGGGTCAGCACATCGTCACTGGTCGCTTCGCAGTAGCGTTGCAGCGCCTCCGAGCCTTCCTTGCCCGGCTTCCCCGAGGGGATGCGGATCTCGATCAGCTGACGCTCCGCAAACAGGCTCATCGCTTGCGCCGCGCCGAGGAGCCCGCTCCAGTCGAAGTGGGCACCGCTCACCGTGAACACCTTGCGCTCGCCGAAGCCTGCCGATCTTGCGGCGGCCCGGATGGCGTCTGCGGCCTCTTGCGCCAGCAGCGGTTCGTCGCCATGCAGCGTGTAGACAGCCTTCAGGCCCTTCGTGAGATGGGCGTCCAGCTGGTCAGGTCTCAATTGCATGAATGTCTCAGGTCTTCAACGCCCCGAGTCGCCGCATCACCTGCGCGACGATGTCGCTCTGCAGGGCGCGATAGACCTGCCCTTCTTCCTCTTCCTTGGCAAGGGCGTTGGTTTCGTTGTAGCTGATCTCTCGCCACAGCATCAGCTCGTCCGGCGCCAGCAGCTCGCGGCCGCCCGGGCTTTCCAGACGGAAGCGAAAGCGTACGCGCAGCTGCAGCTGGCGCACCTGCCCGGCGGTCGTGGTCGCAACCACCACGCGCTCGCGGCGGTCAATCAGTGCCTGCAGCACAACCTGTGCGTCCTTGGGCACCTCGACCACCCTGGTCACGGATTGAAGCTCGCGACGCAGCTCATCGGCCATCGGTGAGCGCGGGGCAAAGCCGGCGAGCGCGATCGTGCTGAACTGCACGGTGGGCGGATGACGCAGCTCAAAGCCGCAGCCGCCGAGCAAGGCGGCGGTGGCGAAAAGCAATCGGCGCCGCAACACCTTCGCGGGTGATGCCCTGGAATCGTCAGACAACGACATTCACCAGCCGTCCGGGCACGACAATGACTTTCCTCGCCGGCTTGCCCTCGGCGAACTTGGCGAACTCAGGCGTCGCGACTGCGGCCGCTTCGATCGCGGCCTTGTCCGCCGCGGCGGGCACCTTGATCGCACCGCGCAACTTGCCGTTGACCTGCAGCACGAGTTCGACCTCGTCCTGCACGAGCGCGGCTTCGTCGACTTGGGGCCACGGGGCGTCGAGGAGGTCGCCCGCCTCCTGCGCATAGGCCAGCTCCTGCCACAGTGCATGCGCAATATGCGGGCAGGCGGGGTAAAGCACCCGCAGCAGGATGCCGAAGCCTTCGCGCAGCATCTCGGCCGGAGCTTGAGCTTTCTCCAGCTCGTTCAGCATCTTCATGCTGGCCGACACCACCGTGTTGTACTGCATGCGTTCGTAGTCGTAGCTCGCCTGCTTGAGCAACAGGTGGATCTCCCGGCGCAGCGTCTTGCCGGCCGCGACGTCTGCGGTGCCGATGCCGTCGGCCAGCCTGGCGCCGAAGGCCCAGACGCGGCGCAGGAAGCGGTGCGCGCCGTCGACGCCGGCGTCGTTCCATTCGAGCGTCTGCTCGGGCGGCGACGCGAACATCACAAACAGCCGGGCCGTGTCGGCGCCGTACTGGTCAATCAGCTCCTGCGGATCCACGCCGTTGTTCTTCGACTTCGACATGGTGCCCACGCCTTCGTAGGTCACTTCCGAACCGTCGCTCTTCAGTCGGGCGCGGACGATCCTGCCGTTTTCGTCGTGGATGTCCTCGACATCATGCGGCCAGAAGTACTCGATGCCCCCGGCCGCCGTGCGGCGCGAGTAGATGTGGTTGAGCACCATGCCCTGCGTCAGCAGCTTCACGAAGGGCTCGTCGATGGACACCAGCTTCAGGTCGCGCATCACCTTCGTCCAAAAGCGCGCATACAGCAGGTGAAGGATGGCGTGCTCGATGCCGCCGATGTACTGGTCCATCGGCATCCAGTACTTCGTCCCTTCGGCCACCATCTTGGTGTCGTTCGTCGAGTCGCAGTAGCGCATGAAGTACCACGACGAGTCGACGAAGGTGTCCATCGTGTCGGTCTCGCGCCGCGCCGGCTGACCGCACTTGGGGCATGCGACGTTGAGGAAGGCCTCGCACTTGTTGAGCGGGTTCCCGGAGCCGTCGGGGATCAGGTCTTCGGGAAGGATCACCGGGAGGTCGGCTTCCGGAACGGGCACGGAGCCGCACGCGTCGCAGTGGATGATGGGGACGGGCGTGCCCCAGTAGCGCTGGCGGCTGATGCCCCAGTCACGCAGCCGCCAAGTGATCTTGGTCTCGCCGAGCCCCATGCCGATGAGGTCGGCGGCCACGGCGTCGACCGCCGCCTTATACGCGAGCCGGTCGTACTTGCCCGAGTTGATGGTGACGCCGCGCTGCTTGTCCGCGTACCACTCCTGCCAATGATCGGTCGTGAAAGTTTCACCCTCGGCCGCGATCACCTGTTTGATCGGCAGCCCGTACTTCTTCGCAAAGGCGAAGTCGCGCTCGTCATGGCCAGGCACGCCCATGACTGCGCCGTCACCGTAGCCCATCAGCACATAGTTGCCGACCCACACCGGCACAGGTTCTCCGGTGAGTGGATGGGTGACGGTCAGGCCCGTCGGTATGCCTTCCTTTTCCTTCGTCGCGAGCTCGGCTTCGGTGGTGCCTCCACGCTTGCATTCCTCGATGAAAGCGGTCAACCGCTCGTTGCCTTGTGCGCCGTGCGTGGCGATCGGATGCTCGGGAGCGACCGCGACGAAGGTCACGCCCATGATCGTGTCGGCGCGCGTCGTGAAGACGTACAGACGACCGTCGTTGATCGGCGTGCCGTCGTCGCCGGGGATCTCGTGAGGGAACGCAAAGCGCACGCCCTCGCTCTTGCCGATCCAGTTCTCCTGCATCAGCCGCACGCGCTCCGGCCAGCCGGGCAAGTGGTGCTGCACTTGGTCGAGCAGTTCTTCCGCGTATTGAGTGATCTTGAGGTAGTAGCCAGGGATCTCGCGCTTTTCGACCAGCGCGCCGGAGCGCCAGCCGCGCCCGTCGATCACCTGCTCGTTGGCCAGCACGGTCTGGTCGACCGGATCCCAATTGACGACCTGCGTGCGGCGCTCGGCGATGCCCGCTTCGAGCATTTTCAAGAACAGCCACTGGTTCCACTTGTAGTAGGACGGATCGCAGGTGGCGATCTCCCGCGACCAGTCGATGGCCAAGCCCATTGCTTTCATCTGGCCCTTCATCGTCGCAATGTTCTCGTAGGTCCACTTCGCGGGCGGCACCTTGTTCTTGATCGCGGCGTTTTCGGCGGGCAGTCCGAAGGCGTCCCAGCCCATGGGCATCAGCACGTTCCAACCATTCATGCGCAGCCAGCGGGCAAGCATGTCGTTGATCGTGTAGTTGCGTACATGCCCCATATGCAGCTTGCCGCTGGGGTAGGGCAGCATCGAGCACGCGTAGAACTTCTTCCTCTTTGGATCCTCGACGACACGGTAGGCGTCGCGAGCGGCCCAATGCGCGTGGGCGGCGGACTCGATGTCGGCGGGAACGTACTTGGGGTTCATGCCGACATTTTAGGCAGCCATCTCGTGTGCCTGCTGATGGACACCCCCGTGCCGCACGCCGCGCATCCTCGCTTCGGGCGGTCTGCGGCGTTGCAAATGCTCGCCATAGCTTGAGCTATGGCTGTGCTTGTGCGCCTTGCATCCCATCCGAATCGAGGCGCGTGCCATCGCCAGCACTTATTCCGCGTCGCCTTATCGCTGCCTTATCGCGGCGTCTCGGTGATGAAGCCGATGCGCGAAAGTCCAGCCTGCTGGATCAGGCCCAGTACTTCTGCAACGCGGCCATAGGGGACGGTCTTGTCGGCGCGCAGTTGTACTTCGAGCTGCGGGTTGCCCTTCCCTGAGGCGCTCAGCCGCTCGACGAATGCCGGCTGCGCCAGCTTTTCGTCGCCGAAGAACAGATCGCCCTTGGGGTCGATGGTGACGGTGATGAACTGGGGCGCATCGCTCGGTCTTGCACCCTCGGCCTGCGGCAGGTCGAGCTTGAGGCTCGAGGTCATGAGCGGCGCGGTGATCATGAAGATGACGAGCAGAACCAGCATGACGTCGATCAGCGGTGTCATGTTGATCTCGCTCATCGGCGCGGGGCCGGGCGCTCGTTCAAGGCGTCCGAAGGCCATCCGCGTCCTCTGCGGTCTTGTTCACAAGCGACTCGAACTGTCGGGTGTCGAGCATCATCTCGCGCAGGTCGTGTGCGAAGCCTTCGAGCTCGGCCTCGGCCGACCCCACCCGCTTGCCGAAGATGTTGTAGGCGAGCACAGCGGGAATCGCGACCGCGAGACCGGCGGCCGTCATGATCAGCGCTTCGCCGACAGGTCCGGCGACCTTCTCGATGGTGATTCCGCCGCCCCCGGAGATGCCGAGCAGCGCGTGGTAGATGCCCCAGACCGTGCCGAACAAGCCCACGAAGGGGGCGGTGCTGCCGACCGATGCCAGCAGTACCTGGCCGAACTGCAGATGCCTCAATCCCCGATGCAATGCGTCTCGCAGACGCCGGGTCAACTGAGAGTCGAGGTGGGCGCGGGTTTCGAGCGTGCCGCTGCCGGCATCCATGGTGGCGGCGGTGAGCAACGGCTGCAGCAGCTGTTCGCGGTCCATTGCGATCAGGCGTGCGCGCCCGGCCTCAAGGTCGGGCGCCGCCCAGAACGAGGCGACGGCACGCTCGATGTCGATGCCCGCTCGTCGCAACACCCACGACTTCCAGAGGATCACGACCCATGCGCTGACCGACATCAGCAACAGCAGCAGCGCCACCGTGCGCGTGATCGGATCGCTCGAACTCCAGAAGCGTTCGACGCCTTCCATCCGAGGGATGCCCTTCTAGAGCCCGAGCACGTCGTTCATGCCGAACAGCCCGCTGGGCTTGTCCGCGAGGAAGCGCGCCGCGCGCAGGCTGCCCTGGGCGTAGGTGGCCCGGCTCGAACTCCTGTGGGTGATCTCGATACGCTCGCCCGTTCCGGCGAACAACGCGGTGTGGTCGCCGACGATATCGCCGCCGCGAACCGTGGCGAAGCCGATGGCGGAGGGATCGCGCTCGCCGGTGACGCCTTGCCTGCCGTAGACGGCGCAGGCCTTGAGGTCGCGGCCCAGCTCCCGGGCGACGATTTCTCCCATGGCCAGGGCTGTTCCGCTGGGTGCGTCGACCTTGTGCCGGTGGTGCGCCTCGATGATCTCCACGTCGTAGGCATCGCCCAGCGCCTTGGCCGCCTGCCCGGCCAGCGCGAAAAGCACGTTCACGCCGACGGCGAAGTTGGGAGAGAGCACGACCGGGATCTCCTTCCCGGCCTCGCGCACCTTCTTCGCTTCGGCTTCGGAGAATCCGGTGGTGCCGATGACGATGCCGCGCCGGTGCTTCAGGCACGCCTCGAGGTGCTTCAGCGTGCCGGCCGGCCGGGTGAAATCGATGAGGACGTCGCACGCGCGCACGGCCGCGTCGATGTCCGCCGAGACGGCGACGCCGCCGGCCGCGCGGCCGATCGGCGCCGTACCGGGAGCGTCGAGCGCCGCGGCGAGCACGAGG
>DASTGE010000612.1:0-3615 GCA_035719405.1 Burkholderiaceae bacterium | reverse complement strand
GCATGTCGTTCACCATCTCGGAGACGTCCGGCGCCTTCATGAACTCGCGCCGCTGCGCATACACCTCGCGGCGCTGGTCGTTCATGACGTCGTCGTATTTCAGCACGTTCTTGCGGGTGTCGAAGTTGCGCGCCTCGACCTTCTTCTGCGCGGTCTCGATCGCCTTTGACAGCCACTTGGAGCCGATGGCTTCACCATCCGCCAGGTTGCTGTTCATCATGCGGGCAAAGAGGGTGTCGGGCCCGAAGATGCGCAGCAGGTCGTCCTCGAGGCAGAGGTAGAACTTGCTCATGCCCGGGTCGCCCTGCCGGCCGGAGCGGCCGCGCAGCTGGTTGTCGATGCGACGGCTCTCGTGGCGCTCGGTGCCGATGACGCAGAGGCCGCCCGCGGCGAGGACCTTGTCTTTCTGCTCGGCCACTTCCGCCTTGATCCGGGCAATCGCCGCCTCTCGGTCCGGCCCTTGCGGCAGGTCTTTCAGTTCATCCTCGATGCGGAATTCGACATTGCCGCCGAGCTGGATGTCGGTGCCGCGGCCCGCCATGTTGGTGGCGACCGTCACGGCTCCGGGGGCGCCCGCCTGGGCGACGATGTGAGCCTCCATCTCATGGAAGCGGGCGTTGAGGACCGCATGCTTCACGCCCTCGCGGTTGAGGTACTCCGACAGCAGCTCCGACTTCTCGATCGAGACCGTGCCGACCAGCACCGGCTGGCCGATGTCCTGCTTTTCGCGGATCAGGCGGGCAATGGCGGCGAACTTGTCGGCCGTGTTCTTGTAGAACTCATCCTCCTCGTCGATCCGCTGGACCGGAACGTTGGTCGGAATGGTAACGACGTTCATCTTGTAGATGTCGTAGAATTCGGGGGCTTCCGTTGCCGCCGTGCCGGTCATGCCGGAGAGCTTGGGATACATCCGGAAGTAGTTCTGGAAGGTGATCGAAGCCATGGTCTGGTTCTCGGGCTCGATCTGCACGCCCTCCTTGGCCTCGACCGCCTGGTGCAGGCCGTTCGACCAGCGCCGACCGTCCATCATGCGGCCGGTAAACTCGTCGATGATGATGACCTTGCCGTCCTTCACCACGTAATCGATGTCGCGCTTGAACATGACATTGGCCTTGAGGGCCTGATCGAGATGGTGGACGACCTGGGTGTTCTCCACGTCGTAGAGGTTCGAACCTTCGAGCAGGCCGGCTTCCTCCAGCTGGCGCTCTGCCCATTCGACGCCCTCTTCGGTAAGCGTGACGCTCTTCGACTTTTCGTCGGCCTCATAGAGGTCTTCAGGCAGGCGCTTCACCACGGCATCGACCGAGATGTAGAGGTCGGACTTGTCGTCCGTCGGGCCGGAGATGATCAGCGGGGTGCGCGCCTCGTCGATCAGGATCGAGTCCACCTCATCGACGATCGCGTAGTTGAACGGGCGCTGCACCATCTGGCTGCGCTCGTGCTTCATGTTGTCCCGCAGGTAGTCGAAGCCGAGCTCGTTGTTGGTGGCATAGGTCACGTCCGCCTCGTAGGCGGCGCGGCGCTCGGTCTCGTTGAGGTTCGGCACGATCACCCCGACAGTGAGACCAAGGAACTTGTGGAGCTGTCCCATCCACTCGGCGTCGCGCTTGGCGAGGTAGTCATTGACGGTGACGACATGAACGCCCTTGCCTTCGAGCGCGTTGAGGTAAGTCGCTGTAGTGGCCACGAGGGTCTTGCCCTCACCCGTGCGCATTTCCGCGATCTCGCCGCGGTGGAGCACGATCCCACCGATCATCTGCACGTCGAAGTGACGCATGCCGAACACACGCTTGGACGCCTCGCGCACCGTGGCGAAGGCTTCAGGCAGAAGGTCCTCGAGGCTCGAGCCCTGCTCCAGCATTTCCCGGAACTTTGCGGTCTGCGCCTTCAGCTCTTCGTCCGACAGGTCTTCGAGGATCGTCTCGAAGGCATTGATCTGGGCGACCAGTTTTTCGAGCTTTTTGACGTACCGGTCGTTGGAAGAGCCAAAGACGGCCTTGGCGATTGCGCCGAGCATGGGAGAATCCTGTCTGTATGGAGAATGCCGCGCGGCTGGGCAGCGGCAAAGAGGCATGACTGACGGGGCGCCAAAGCCCCGCTGGCGCGCACCTATTCGTGGGCGCGATCGATTCCGATGAGTACCGGTGCGTGGCGTGGCGCCACAGCCATCGGAGCGGGAGGATCGGCGCAAATGGTGCCGGCGGCGGGGATTGCCCCGCGCCCTCCATAACGCACTCCGGCAACCGCCGCACCCTCTTCCTGAGCCGCAATGACCAGCGCAGATGCCGCACGACCACAGGCGGCGGCCTGGGCCGGAGCGACCTGGGCGGCGAGGCCGAGCAGGGCCAGAAGGGTAAGCAGGAGGCGCTTTGCCATTGGGGGCAGATAGGGCGCGGCGAGTCGCTCGTCCAGTGGGACCGGACGTTGCCGCGAATTTATCTGGCGTCCGCAGCACTGCGAATTGCCAAATCCGTCCCTGCGGCTATGGCGGCACGGAAAGCGGAAGGGGCTGGACCAGTGACCGAAACATTGCCTGGCGGCAATTCGCCCGCCCACGGTGGACGCCTGTCCCAGCTGGACGGGCTGCGCGGGTTCGCCGCGCTGGTGATCATGCTCTACCATACGGCCCTGGTGTTCCGCACACACGGCCCCTTCGTGCGCGGTTACCTGCTGGTCGACCTGTTTTTCTTGCTGAGCGGGTTTGTCCTCGCCGTTTCCACTGAGAAGAAGCTCAATGCGGGCGTCGGCGCGCTGGAGTTCACCTGGAAACGCTTCGTGCGGCTGTGGCCGCTGGTGGCGGTGGGCGCGGGCGTTGCGGCATTCCGCGGGCTCTTCGTCCACGTGCCCCTGCCGGACCTCGCCCTGGCCCTCGCCCTCGACCTTGCGATGATTCCAGTGCTCGCCGGCACCGGCCCGTTTTACCGCCTCAATGGACCACAATGGACCTTGTTCTGGGAACTGGTCGCCAACTTTGTCCACGCCCTCGCACTGCGCCGGGTGCCGACGCGCTGGCTGCTGCCACTGGCCGGCCTGATGGGCGCCGCGCTTGTCTACACCGTGCGCAAGCATGGCGGTGACACGATGGGCGTCAGCGCCCTGACCTGGAAGACCTGGTGGATGCCGATCCCGCGCGTGTTCTGGTCCTACATCCTTGGCGTCTGGCTCGGCCGCATCCACAGGTCGGGCCTGCGCGGTCCCGCCCTGCCCTGGCCCCTCGCCCTGGCCCTGCCGCTCGCGGGAGTCATGGCCGTGCCCTACCTTCCGCTCGACAACGTCAACGGCGACCTCGTCTTTGTCGTTGCCATCCTGCCGCTGGCGACCTGGCTGGTCGCACAGACCAGCATACCGGCCTGGCTTGCCCCTCGACTGGACTGGCTCGGCGCATTCTCGCTGCCGCTCTATTGCGTTCACCTGACCGTGCTGGTCAGCGTGTCCGAACTGTTCGGACGGGGTGTCGGCCCCATGCTCCTTGCCATCGCTTCCTCCGGCGCGGTAGCTTACCTGTTCCACCGGCTGGTCTCGTTCCGGGGCAAACCGCTGGCGGTAAAGGAACGGGCGCCCGACCCCTCCAGCGCTTGACCTGTCACGCCGGGGGGCTAATCCCCCCGCATGTCC
>DASTGE010000611.1:0-4607 GCA_035719405.1 Burkholderiaceae bacterium | reverse complement strand
CGAACAAGGGCCTCCGGATAGCCGCGAGCCCGGGCTTGCGCAGCGTTCGCGAACAGGTTGCTACGCCACGCGGCTAGCGTGTTGACGTAGTGCGGACCGATGTCCTCGAGATCGACTACGCGCAGCGTCGACGCACGGGCCGACGACTGCGTGAGCGCTGTCACGGAAGGACTGCAGCAGCCCGGAAAAATGTGGCGCTTGATGAAGTCGACCGAATCGCGCGCGAACGCGTATTGCCGGTCGTCGATGGTGATGGACTGCAGGACCATGGTGCCGCCCGACATGAGCAACTCGCCGCAGCGGCGGAAGAAGGTGTCGAAGTAATGGTGGCCGACGCCCTCAATCATCTCGATCGACACCAGCTTGTCGTAGCGGCCGGTGAGATCGCGATAGTCTCGTTCAAGCAGCGTGATGCGATCGGCAAGGCCGGCTTCGTCGACGCGCTGGCGCACCTGCGCATGCTGCTCGCGTGAGACGGTGGTGGTCGTCACCTTGCAGCCATAGCGGCTGGCTGCGTGCAGGGCCAATGTGCCCCAGCCTGTGCCGATCTCCAGCAGATGGTCGCCGGGCCGCAGGTCCAGCTTGCGGCAGATGCGCTCGAGCTTTGCGAACTGCGCCTGCTCCAGCGTCATGCCGGGCCGTTCGAACACCGCGCACGAGTACATCATCGTGTCGTCGAGGAAAAGCTCGAAGAAGTCGTTGCCGATGTCGTAATGGGCTGCAATGTTGCGCCGGCTGCCTGTGCGCGTGTTGCGGGCGATCGCGTGCAGCAGCTTGCGCACGGGCTCCGACAAGCGCGGCAGGCCGCGCTCGAGCCGGTCGAGCACGTCCCGGTTCACGAGCAGGATGCGCGTGAGTGCGGTGAGGTCATCAGCCGACCAGTGACCCGCCATGTAGGACTCGCCGGCGCCGACCGACCCGGCCAAGGCCACCTCCGCGTAGAACCGCCGGTCGTGCACGTGCACAGTGCAGGAAAGCGGGCAGCGTGGGCTGATGTGGCCATAGCGCTCGCGGCGCATGCCGTCCACGAGCGTGATCTGTCCATGTTCGAGCGCGGCCAACCGCGAGCGCAGCGCCTTCTTGCCGATGCTCGAGCAGGCCCGGTCCAGCACGCCGCAGCTGCCGGGTTGGATGTCGAGCGCAGCCGCGCGGTCGGCGAGCGTCATCGTCGCCTTACTCATCAAGTCTCCTCCGGGATATGGTTGTTTTCAAGGGATGGTCGTGCAGGGGCACGCGCTTGAGCCAAAGGCGCAATGCCTCCCAATGGATCGCCGCAATCACCTTCAGCGTCATGAAAGGAAAGCGCAGCAGGATGCCCGCAAGGGAGGCTGCGCTGATCGGCCTACGTTCCAGCGACATCGCGGCGTGGAAGACGCCGCGACCCGTCGATGCGTCCGCTGCAGGCATCAGCGCGATACGAACATCGAGTCGATTGCCTGGGGCGCCCAGATGCCAGCGATATTCGAGCGACATCGGGTGGAAGGGCGAGACATGCATCGCCTTCGCGCTCGATGCCTCGATGGCGCCATCGGCATTCTCAGGGCCCCGCACCACATAGCAGTGCCGCTCGCCCCAGGGCGTGTTGTTCACCTCTGCGACGACAGTCTCGACACGCTGGCCATTTGCGCCGAAGCAGTAATAGAGACTGACGGGGTTGAATACATGGCCGAAATAGCGAAGGTGCGTCAGCAGCCGAATCGGGCCGGCGGGACGGGTACCTGTGTGTTCGGCCACCAGGCTGCGGACCGCTTCGTCGAGTGGCACTGCAGGGTCGCCGAGGTGATCGCGCCGATCGAAGCGGGCAATCGCGCGGCGGGACGCGGACCAGAACCATCGGCCCTTGAACACGTCGTCCAGCTCGGCGAGATCGAGGTAGATCATGAAGAGGCGGTAGCCGAACACATGCTTGCGCGGCACGTGCCGGCAATGCCTAACCCACCCGGTATAGATGGCGCTGTGCATCGCGGCCCTCCTCGAATCGGCGCAACGCAGCGAGCGCGCTGACGACACCGTCCTCATGAAATCCATAGCGCCAATACGCACCGCAATAGTGTGTTCGCCGCACGCCGCTGATTTCGTCATGGCGTTCTTGAGCGGCCACGCCTGCGGGCGTGAACAGTGGATGGTCGTAGCGCAGGCGCTTGATCACCTTGCGCGGGTCGATGCGGTGAGAGGCATTGAGCGTGACGCAGAAAGTGTGCTGCGACGACAGACCTTGCAGGATGTTCATGTTGTAGGTCAACGCCACACGCGAGGGCCTCCCGGTGCGCATCGGCTCACACGCATGGTAGTTCCACGCGGCCCAGCACTTGCGATTGGCCGGCAGCAGCGACGTGTCGGTGTGCAGCACCACGTCGTTGCGCTGATAGGGTAGCGCGCCCAGGATCTCGCGTTCCTGGGGCGATGGGTCTGCCAGCATCCTCAGTGCCTGGTCGGCATGACAGGCGAGGAACACATGGTCGAAGCGCTCGGGCGCATGGCCTCGCACGAACACCTGCACGGCATCGGGCAGCCGACGCACGAGTTCGACCGGGCTGTTCAGCCGGATGCGATCGCGCCAGGGTGCGACAAGGCGATCGAGATAGCGTGCGGAGCCGCCTTCGATCACACACCATGAGGGGCGATGATGGATCGACAGCAAACCGTGGTTGTGCATGAAGCGCACGACGAAATGCGCCGGGAAGCGCAGCATGCAATCAGGGTCGGTGGACCAGATCGCTGCGCTCATGGGCAGGAGGTAGTCATCGATGAAGCGCTGGCCGAAGCGTCCTGTCTGGAGGAATTCGCCGAGCGTGATGTCCGCGCTGTCCTGCCCGAGCAGCCGCCGCGCCCGCGCATTGAAGCGCACGATGTCCACCAGCATGCCCAGGAACGAGGGCCGCAGGAGATTGCGCCGCTGGGCGAAGAGGCTGTCGATGGAGGTGCCGTTGTACTCCAGCCCCGTGCTCGCGTTGCGGACCGAGAAGCTCATCGAGGTGGATCGCCATTCCACAGCGAGCTCCTTGAGCAAGGCCACGAAGCGAGGGTAAGTCCAGTCGTTGAAGACGATGAATCCGGTGTCGACGTGCTGGACCTCGCCGTCCATCTCGATCCGATGGGTGTGGGTGTGCCCGCCCGCGTGGTTGTTCGCCTCGAAGACGACGATGTCGTGGCCTGCCTTGTGCAGCCGACTGGCCGCGACGTTTCCTGCGATTCCTGTGCCGACGATGGCAATCCGCATTCGCATGGCGCTCCTCCCCCAGGGGCCGGGAATGTACAGCAGGCGGCACGCGACGAGCGGGAGCTGGTTCGAACGTAAGGGGCCATCGACAGTCCTTCAGGCGGCCGTCGCGCTGCAGCTCACAGCCCTCTACGCACATTCCTTGCCGTTTCAGGGTAATCCCTGCCCGCAGCGGACGCTGTTCAACCTACACTTATTATCAGTGTACTGTTGATTTTTGGAACGGCGTGACGACGAAAGGAAGGATGATGGAGACAACCCGCGCAAATCCCCAAGGGCTCCCGGTCCTTGTCGCTGGCGGTGGCATTGGTGGCCTCGCCGCGGCTCTGGCCCTGACGCGCCAGGGCTTCAAGGTGAAGGTCCTGGAGCAGGCGGCGGCGCTCGGCGAGATCGGCGCGGGCATCCAGCTCGGGCCCAATGCCTTCGCGGCGTTCGACGCGCTCGGCGTCGGCCCTCGGGCGCGGGCACGGGCGGTCTATACCGACGAACTTCTGATGCATGACGCGATCGACGAGCACTGTGTCGCCCGCGTGCCCACGGGAGACGCATTCCGGCGCCGCTTCGGCAATCCGTACGCGGTCATCCATCGGGCCGACGTGCACACGTCGCTGCTCGAGGGCGCGCGCGAGTGCGGCAGCATCGAGGTGCGAACCTCGACGACGGTGCAGCGCATCGAGCAGGACGACGAGGGCGTCACGGTCATCGATGCCAAGGGCGAGCACCATCGGGGCGTTGCGCTCATCGGCGCGGACGGCGTGAAATCGGCCGTCCGGCGGCAGTATGTGGGTGACGACGCCCGGGTGTCGGGTCATGTGGTCTATCGCGCGGTCGTCGACAGAAAGGACTTCCCCAAGGACCTGCAGTGGAACGCCGCCAGCATCTGGGTGGGCCCGAACTACCATCTGGTGCACTACCCCCTGCGTGGCGGCGAGCAATACAACGTCGTCGTGACCTTCCACAGCCGCGAGAAGGAAGAGTGGAGCGTGCGTGAAGGCAGCCGCGACGAGGTGCAGAGCTACTTCGATGGCATCTGCGCGAAGGCACGGCAACTGATCGACCTGCCCAAGGACTGGAAGCGCTGGGCCACGGCCGATCGCGACCCGATCGCGCAATGGACCTTCGGCCGCGTGACGCTGCTCGGCGATGCCGCGCACGCCACCTTGCAGTACCTGGCGCAGGGCGCCTGCATGGCGCTCGAAGACGCGGTCACGTTGGGCGAGGCACTGCGTGTCACGAACAACGACTTTGCCAAAGCCTTCGATCTCTACCAGCGCTTGCGCGTCTCGCGCACGGCTCGCATCGTGCTCTCCGCCCGCGAGATGGGTCGCGTCTTCCACGCCAAGGGTGTGGAGCGACTGGTGCGCAATGACCTCTGGAAGGGCCGCAC
>DASTGE010000610.1:0-9175 GCA_035719405.1 Burkholderiaceae bacterium | reverse complement strand
CTCCTTGGCCGACGCAATGAGGGCTTCGCGCTCCTCGGGCGTGCCCAGATAGAAGTCTTCCCACCAGTCGGCGATCTCCGAGTCGATCTCGCCGGCATCCGCACGCAGGCGCAGGAAGTCGAATCCGGCCCGGAAGCGCGGCTGCTCGATCAGCGTGAACGGCGTCGATCCGCTGCGGCGCTCGAAGCGCGGCTGCATCAGCCAGATCTCGCGCATGTCGGACGCCAACCGGCCGCGCCCGGAGATGTCGCCGATGCGCGCGTCGAACACCGCCTCGATCGCACCCTGCAGGGCCGGGAACGGATGCTCGCCCGTCTTGCGCGCGGCGTTCCAGCGATCGAGCACGTCGTGCCACAGCAGGCAGGCAAGCATGAAGCTGGGTGCGACGACCTTGCCTTCCTCGACGCGGCGGTCGGTGTCGGCGAGCGCAAGCTGCACGAACTTCTCTCGCCCATCGTGGCGGTGCGCCTCGTCCAGCACGAGATCGATGAGGGGAAACACGCCCTTGTGCAGGCCGTGCTTGCGCAGCTCCTCGAGGCTGGCCAGCGCATGGCCGGTTTGCAGCAGCTTGATCATCTCGTCGAACATGCGCGACTGCGGCACGTTGTCGAGGAGCTTGGCCATGCGCAGGATCGGCTCGCGTGTCTTGACGTCGATCTCGAAGCCAAGCTTGGCGGCAAAGCGCACGACGCGGATGATCCGCACCGGATCCTCGCGGTAGCGCGTTTGCGGATCGCCGATGAAGCGCAGCACGCGCTTCTTCGCGTCGTTCACGCCGCCGTGGTAATCGACCAGCACCTGGGTCTGCGGGTCGTAGTACATCGCGTTGACGGTGAAGTCGCGCCGCGCGGCATCCTCGATCTGAGGACCCCACACGTTGTCGCGCAGCACACGGCCGCTCGCATCGACCGCGTGCGTCTTCCCCGCCAGTTCCTCCTTCGAGGTTCTCTCGTTGCCGCCGACCTCGTGCGCTTCGGACGCATCAAGATTGGCGCGGAACGTCGACACCTCGATCACCTCGTGGTCTCGCCCGCGGCCGAACACGACGTGCACGATGCGGAAGCGCCGGCCGATGATGAACGCGCGCCGGAACAGCGCCTTCACCTCCTCAGGGGTGGCGTTGGTGGCAACGTCGAAGTCCTTGGGCCTTCGGCCAACCAGCAGGTCGCGCACCGCGCCGCCGACGATGTAAGCCTCGTGGCCCGCCTCCTGCAGCGTGCGCACCACCTTCACCGCGCGGTCGTCGATCAGCTGAGGATCGATTCCGTGCTCTGTGACGGGCACTTCCACGCGCTTGCCAAGCGGGATCTTCGGCCCACCCTTGTCTGCGGACGCGGCCGACCTGCCGAACAGCCTGTCGATGAGTTTCTTGATCATTCGAAGAGCCTGAGTATCCGCCAGCCGCGCTCCTGGGCGATGCGCTCCAGCCCGGGCCCGGGGTTGGTCGCGACCGGATCGCTCACGCGCTCGAGCAGCGGAAGGTCGTTGGTCGAGTCGCTGTAGAAGGTGATGCGCCCGAACTGGTCCCACGCGTGCTCGCGCTCGCCGAGCCATTGCAGCACCCGGGCAATCTTGCCTTCGCGAAAGGCCGGCACGCCCCGGATTTGCCCTGTGACGCGGCCCTGCTCGTCCGTGTGCAAGTCCACGGCGATCAGGTGCTCGACCCCGAAGGCATCTGCGATCGGCCGGGTGACGAATTCGTTGGTCGCCGTCACGATGGCGACGAGGTCGCCCTCGTCCTGATGCCGCTTGACGAGTTCCAGCGCCTGAGGCTTCAGCGCAGACGCCATCTCCTCCCGCATGAAGCGCTCGCGCATCGCCAGCGCTTCCCCGGGAGCACGATGGCGCCAGGCGGATGTCGCGAAGTCGACGTAGGCCGCGAGGTCGAGCGTGCCGGCGTTGTAGTCGGCAAAGAAGGCGTCGTTGCGGCGCTTGAAGTCTTCGCTGTCGACCCAGCCGACGCGCACGAGGAAGTCGCCGAAGGCGTGGTCGGAGTCGAGGGGGATCAGCGTGCCGTCCAGGTCGAACAGCGTGAGGTTTCGTGTCATGAGCCTTCTTCGGCCAGCATGGCCTTCAGCAGAGGGACGGTCACGGCGCGCTGCTGCGACAGCGCAAAGCGGTCGAGGCGCTCGAGCAGTTGCATGAGGTGCTTGAGGTCGCGCTGAAAGCGCGTGAGCAGGTAGTCCATCACATCGTCCGAGAGAAAGATGCCCCGTCTGTCGGCCTCTCGACGCAGCGCCGCGCGCGCCTCGGCCTCCTGAAGGGGCTGTATCGCGAACACATGGCCCCAACCGAGGCGCGTCCGAAGGTCGTCGCGCACAGGAAGGTCGACCGGCGGCAGCCGGCCAGCGGCTGCCACCTGCACACCCGATCCCCCCGCCTCGACAAAGACGGTGAACGCCGCCTGCTGTCGGGCAGCGTCGAAGGCGTCGCAATAGTACAGCAACACCAGCGACCAGCCCTCGTCCACGGGCCAAGGCGGTGGCGTTGCGGCACTGAACCAGCCGACCCGCAGCCCCAGATCTCGACGTTGCAGGGCAAGCGCCTGCAACAGATGAGTCTTGCCGCTGCCCGACGGGCCCCAGAGGTACACGGGCGCCGCAGAGGCTTCGAGTGAGCGCAGGTGCTGAACCGCTGCCTCGTTGGCGCCGGGAACGAAGGACTCGAAGCTCTGCGTGGCCTCGGCAAGAATCGGCAAGGGAATCTGCTTCATCCCTGGTACAGCCTGCTCGCAACGTAGGCGCGCTGCAGCCTCCGAACTGCGACCAGCCCGACGGCGCTGACCGGCAGCGCGATCAGCACGCCAATGAAGCCGAACAGCTGTCCGAATGCCAGCAGCGCGAAGATGACCATCAGCGGGTTCAGGCCGATGCGCTCGCCCACCAGCCGCGGCGTAAGGAAGAAGCCTTCGAGCAGCTGCCCCAAGCCGTAGACCACCGCCACCGCGATCAATCCGTACAGGTCGCCGAACTGCAGCACCGCCGCGAGCAGCGCGAGCAACAGCCCCAGGCCGTAGCCGACATAGGGAATGAATACCGCGAGCCCCGTGAACACGCCGACCGGCAGCGCGAGCTCGAAGCGAAACATGCCAAGGCCGACCGCGTAGAAGACCGCCAGGATCAGCATCACCAGGAGCTGTCCTCGCAGGTACTGCCCCAGAACATCGTCGCACTCCGCGAAAAAGTTGTCGAAACCGGGCCGCATGCGCGGCGGCACGAGGTCCTTCACATGAACGGTCGCCTCCGGCCAGTCCAGCAGGAGGTAGAACATCACCAGCGGCACCAGCACGGCGTTGCCCACCACCGAGAGCACGAAGCTGCCGCCGATCACCGCCGAACTCAGCGCGCGCGACATCCAGTCGTCCAGGTTGGCGTCGAAGTGCTTGACGATGAAAGACTTGATGCTGCTGGCATCGAGCTGCACCTGGACGCCGAATTGCGCCAGCCACGGCGAGAGCCCGGCGTTGAGGCGGTCGGCCAGCAGCGGTAACTGCTCACGCAGCAGAGGAAGCTCCTTGGAGAGGATGGGCACGATCAACAACATCACGGCAAGCACGACGATGATCGCTGACACCTCGACCAGCAGGACCGCCGCCGCCCGGGGCCAGCGCCGGGCGACCAGGCGCTCGACGGCCGGACGCAGCACATAGGCAAGCACGGCGCCGACGATAAACGGCGTCAGCACCGGCGCCAGCTTCCACAGCAGCACGAAGGCGACGAGGCCGATCGTGCCCCAAGCGAGCGTCTGGCGTTGTGTGGAGGTGAGGCTCATGATCGATCAGGCGAGCCTTTTGTGGCAAATGACCAGGGACGCGCAGAACAATACGTCGCGGACGGTCCAGAGCAAGGACGCGCGAGGCAGTTGTTCATCGCATCCCTGGAGCCCCAGGGCTCGGGCGCGATATTCTATGTGGGTGTCGACCCGCCTTATTCGCGCTGCGCCTGCGCGCGTCCGTACCCCCGCAATCAAACGTTGCGCATCCAGTCGGCCGTATTGAGGAAGGATTGGGTCAATCGTCCGGCCAGCACAGGATCGATCTGAAGCTCCAGCATCGACCGTTGCATGCAGGCCAGCCATTCGTCGCGCTCGGCGATGCCGATTGAAAACGGCAGGTGGCGGGCACGCAGCATCGGATGGCCGAAGCGGTCGGTATAGTGGCCGGGTCCGCCAAGCCACCCGCACAGGAACCAGTACAGCTTGTCCCGAGAGGAATCGAGCGAAGGCGGATGCAGGGCGCGCAGACGCGCGAACTCCGGATCGAGTTCCATCAGGTCGTAGAAGCGGTCGACGAGCTTCCTCACGCCCTCCTCACCGCCGAGGCGCTCGAAAGGAGTTCCGGCGGTGTCGCTCATGACGACAGCCGGGCGGCGAAGTTTGCAATGGCCTGTGCCGCGGCGCTGCCGGGAACGCATTCCAGCAGCAATTGGCGTCTCTGAATCGCCTCGCGCACCGCCTTGTCGTTGGGGATCTCGCCGATCAACTCCAGCTTGACTTGCGCATTGACGGCGGGCGCGACATAGCGATCGGTGACCTGCTGCAGTTGGTTGCGGATGACCTTGCCCTCGCCCGGGCGATTGACCTGATTGACCAGCAACTGGAGTACGTGACGCTTCTGCGTGGTGGCCAGCACCTTGATCGTCGCGTATGCGTCAGTGAGCGAGGTTGGCTCCGGCGTCGCGACGACCATCACCTGATCGGCCAATGAAATGGTGAACAGCACGACGTCGGAGATGCCGGCGCCGGTGTCCAGCAGCACTCTGTCGAAGCGGGGCGCGACCGCCGCGATCACTTTGAGCAACTGCTCGCGCACCTCGGAGGTCAGCCGTGAATACTCGACCATCCCGGAGCCGGCCAGCAGCACCGAGAAGCCGCCGGGAACGGGGAGGATGGCCTCGTCCAGGGCACGCCGGCCGGTGAACACGTCGTGCAACGTGATCTTGGGCGACAGGTTGAGCATCACGTCAAGGTTGGCGAGCCCGAGGTCGGCGTCGAGCACGAGGACACGCTCGCCGCGTTTGGCGAGTGCGGCCGCGAGGTTGGCCGCGACGAAGGTCTTGCCGACACCGCCCTTGCCGCTGGTGATGGCTGTGACACGGGCACGCCTGGCAGGGGTCTGATCTGGTCCGATGCTCATTCGAGATCCTGGGAATCCCCTTCCAGGGGCATGAAGCTTGAGCTGAACAACATGCCCTTTTCCTCCGCACTCACCTGCGAGTCGGCAGTCGGCTCCAGGCACACGCGGTTTCTGCCCAGTGCCTTGGCCCGGTACAACTGCAGGTCGGCCCGCTCCATCCAAAGGCTTGCCGACGAACGGACCCATTGCGGGGCGAAGGCCCCTCCGATGCTCACGCTCACGCTCAGTTCGCTGCGCGGCGAAATCGGCACCGGCCGCGCCGCCACCCGTTGGCGGATACGCTCGGCCACGGCATGGCCGAAAGTGGTCGCGCAGTTCGGCAGCACGATGGCAAACTCCTCGCCGCCCACTCGCGCCACGGTATCCATCGGCCGCACGCTTTCTTGCAACACGCGCGCCACAGCGCGCAGTACCAGATCGCCCGCCGCATGCCCGTGTGTGTCGTTCACGCGCTTGAAGTGATCGATGTCGAGCATCAGCAGCAAGGCCGGCTCCCCGACGCGCGCCACCCGATCGATCTCGCTTGAGAGCGCGAGTTGGAAACTGCGGCGATTGGCCAAGCCGGTGAGCGCGTCACGACTGGAGAGGTCGCACAATCCGTCGATCACCGCCTGCAGCCATTCGGCGCTGCCAGGCCGGGCAGCGGAGGGCGTGAGGCCTGCATGTTCGAGCAATTGAAGCGCCATCTCCAGCCGTAGTGAGGGCTGAGACTCTTCGATGACGTCGCGTCGGGCGCTCAAGGCGTGCAGCTCGGCAGTGGTAGATCGTCTTGGGAGGCAGTCTACAACCACCCTTTTGGGGGAGTACGTCAAAAAGCGGCAGAAATCCTTCGTGCTTCAGTCTGCGCAAAACCGGCCGATGACCCATGGCAACAAGAACGCAATCCGGCCTTTGTTGTCGAACCGACTCGCGCTCCCAATGACTGACCTTGCGATCGCCCCCATCGCTGCCGCCCCTGGCGCCGGCCATGTCGAGCAGGAATTCACGTTCGGCAAGGCCGACTTCGACCGTGTGCGTCAGCTGATCTACGAGCGCGCCGGAATCAGCCTGCACGAGGGGAAACAGGCGATGGTCTACAGCCGGCTCTCACGTCGGTTGCGCGACACCGGGCATCGCTCCTTTTCGAGCTATCTGCAGTGGCTGCAGTCGGCCGCTGCGGCGACGGCTGAAGCCGAGTGGCAGGAATTCGTCAACTGCCTGACCACCAACCTCACGTCCTTTTTCCGCGAAGAACATCACTTCGAGGCGCTCGCCGGCGACCTGCAAAGGGCGAAGGCGTCGCCAGTGCGGATCTGGTGCAGCGCTGCATCGACAGGCGAGGAGCCGTACTCCATCGCGATGACCGTGGTCGAGACGCTGGGCCAGGCCACAGCCTGCCGGATCCTTGCCAGCGACATCGACACGAACGTGCTTGCCACCGCACGCCGCGGCGTATACAGCGCGGACAGCCGTGGCTTGAGCCCCGAGCGCCTGAAGCGTCATTTCCTGCGCGGCAAGGGCTCGAATGTCGGGAGCATCCGAGTCAAGCCCGAGCTGGCGCGGTTGGTGGAATTCCGCCCCTTCAACCTGATGACCGCGAACTGGTCCACCCTTGGCGAGCCGTTGTTCGATATCGTCTTCTGTCGCAACGTGATGATCTATTTCGATGCACCCACGCAGCGGCGCGTGCTTCAGCGCGTCCACACCGTCTTGCGCCCGGGCGGGCTGCTGTTCGTGGGCCATTCGGAGAACTTCACCGACGCGCGGGAACTCTTCCGGCTGCGCGGCAAGACCGTCTACGAGCGCGTGTGACGCTTGCCGCGCGCGCCAAGCGAAATCAAAAAGCACCCTGAACGCCGATGACACCATCGACATCCTTTAACAACCCGGGGGCCCGCGCTTCAATAGAACCGCCATCGCGCCTCGAACGTCTCAAATCCCTGGCGCGCAAGCCGGGGGAAGCGTCGTTCTTCTACTACGACGCCCATTTCAAGAATGAGGCGGTCAAGGTGCTGCCGGGGGAGCATTACGTCGACACCGAGGACATCCTCGTGATGACGACGCTGGGCTCGTGCATCGCGGCGTGTATCTGGGACCGCCAGGCGCGTGTCGGTGGCATGAATCATTTCATGCTGCCGCAGGGAACGGGGGACTCGGGCCGCTACGGCTCCTATGCGATGGAACTGCTCATCAACGAAATGATGAAGCGCGGGGCATCGCGCCAGACCATGGAGGCCAAGGTGTTCGGCGGCGCGGCGGTGATCAGCGGCATGAGCTCGATCAACGTCGGCGAGCGCAACACCGAATTCGTCCTCGAGTACCTGAAGATAGAGCGCATCCCGGTCGTCTCCAAGGATGTGCTGGACGTCCATCCGCGCAAGGTCTGCTTTCTCCCCGCTTCAGGCAAGGCAATGGTCAAGCGTCTTGCGTCGTCCAATACCGAGGCTCTGGCGGCGCAGGAGCGGGCCGCAGCGCAGAAGCCCGTACCGCCCAACACGGGTGCGGGCTCGATCGACTTGTTCTAGGAGGCGACAGGGAATGACATCAAAGATCCGTGTGGTGGCCGTGGACGACTCGGCGCTGGTCCGCAGCCTGCTGTCGGAGATCATCAACCGCCAACCAGACATGCAGTGCGTCGGCGCGGCCAGCGACCCTTATGTCGCGCGGGAAATGATCCGCAATCTCGACCCCGACGTCATCACGCTGGACGTCGAAATGCCACGCATGGACGGCATCGACTTCCTCTCCAAACTGATGCGGCTGCGCCCGATGCCCGTGGTCATGGTATCGACGCTGACGGAGCGCGGTGCCGAGGTGACCATGCGGGCCCTTGAGCTGGGTGCGGTCGAGTTCGTGTCCAAGCCCAAGATCGGTGTGGCAGACGGTATGCGGCAGCTGGCCGAGGACATCACCGACAAGATCCGCGTCGCCGCTCGCGCGCAGGTACGCCGTGCAAATCCCGCCCCGCCGGCCGCCGCCGAAGCGTCTGCGCCGAAGGCGGCAGCACCCCGGCCCATGGGGCGGCTGTCCACGGAGAAGATCATCTTCATCGGAGCATCGACCGGCGGGACCGAGGCCACCAAGGAAGTGCTGCTCCAGCTCCCGCCCGATGCACCCGCCATCGTGATTACCCAGCATATGCCGCCAGGCTTCACGACCAGCTATGCAAAGCGGCTCGACGGCCTGTGCCGAATCCGGGTGAAGGAGGCCTCCGACGGCGAGCGCGTGCTGCCCGGACACGCATACATTGCGCCCGGCGGTCTTCACCTCAGCGTCGAGCGCTCCGGCGCCAACTACGTGGCGCGAGTGCGCGACGGCGAGCCGGTCAACCGTCACAAGCCTTCGGTCGAGGTCCTGTTCCAGTCCGCGGCGCGCGTGGTCGGGCCCAACGCCATCGGCATCATGCTCACCGGCATGGGTGCCGACGGGGCGAAGGCCATGCGCGAGATGCGCGAGGCCGGCAGCTTCAACGTATGCCAGGACGAGGCGAGCTGCGTGGTGTTCGGCATGCCACGCGAGGCCATTGCCCATGGAGCGGCCAATGAGGTGCTGCCGCTGCAGCAAATCGCATCCAGGGTGATCGAGCATCTGCGCAGCACGGCGGGGACGTCGATCCATCGGGTGTAGATAGGAGCCTAGGCCAGAAACAGCTCCTGCAGATCGCTGAGAAAGTCGAACCCGAGTTCGGTCGGCCACACGCGATGAAGGTCACGCGCGAGCAAGTCGCGGCGTTCGGCCTCGGCCAGAGGACGTTGAATCGTGGTCAGGGGTAGCCCCGTCCGCTCGCTGAACTGCGCCAGCTCGAAGCCCTGCTTCAATCGAAGCGCATTGAGCATGAACTCGAACGGGAGCTGATCGCGAGTCACCTCGTGCTCGTTCGAGACCGCCTCACCGACTGCCGCCTTCTGCATGTACATCTCCGGCTCGCGCCATCGCACCTGGCGCACGATGCGGTGGGCAAAGCTGAGCTTGCTGTGCGCCCCGGCACCGATTCCCAGATAGTCGCCGAACTGCCAGTAGTTGAGGTTGTGCACGCAGCGATGGCCAGAGCGCGCGAAGGCT
>DASTGE010000609.1:0-10808 GCA_035719405.1 Burkholderiaceae bacterium | reverse complement strand
AATAGCCATTCCAGGAGTCGCAAATTGTCCCTCACCCTGCATGCCCTCAACCACGCCACCGAGGCCGAGTTCACCGGCCTTCTCGAAGGTGTCTACGAGCGTTCGCCGTGGATTGCGCAGCGCGCGTGGGCCACGCGGCCGTTCGCGACACTCGCTTCGCTGAAGCGGGCCGGGACGAGCAGCTTGCGCTCATCCGCGCTCACCCCGAGCTTGCCGGCAAGGCGATGGTGAGCAGGACAATCACCAACGAATCCACGCACGAGCAGACCACCTCGGGCCTCACCCACTGTTCGCCCGAGGAGTTCGACACCCTCCAGCTCCTCAATGCCGAATACAACGCCAGGTTCGGCTGGCCTTTCATCCTCGCTGTGCGCGGCCCGCGTGGCACGGGGCTCACGCGACGCGAGGTGATCGACACCTTCTCGCGCCGGCTCGCCGGCCATCGTGAATTCGAATTCCAGGAGTGCCTGCGCAACATCCATCGCATCGCCGAGGTACGGCTGGACGACAAGTTCCAGGTCGTGCCCGAAGCGGGCAACCAGGTGTGGGATTGGGCCGAATCGCTGGCCCGCTTCTCCGACCAGGACGGTGCCCTCACCGTCACCTATCTCACCGACGCGCATCGTGCCTGCGCCCAGCAGTTGCAGCAATGGATGCGGAAAGCGGGCTTCGACGAATTCCATATCGATGCGGTCGGCAACGTGGTCGGTATTTATCACGGCGAAGACCCTCACGCGAAGCGCCTGCTGACGGGCTCGCATTACGACACCGTTCGAAATGGCGGCAAGTACGACGGGCGTCTCGGCATCTTCGTGCCCATGGCCTGCGTGAAGGCATTGAAGCGCGCCGGGCGCAGGCTGCCATTCGGCTTCGAAGTCGTGGGATTCGCGGAAGAGGAAGGTCAGCGCTACAAGGCCACCTTTCTCGGCTCGGGCGCACTGACGGGCCACTTCGATCCATCATGGCTCGATCAGGCCGATGTGGAGGGCGTCACGATGCGCGAAGCAATGCGGCGGGCGGGGCTCGATCACGCCGGCATTCCGGAATTGAAGCGCGATCCGTCGCGCTATCTCGGCTTCGTCGAAGTGCACATCGAGCAGGGACCCGTGCTCAACGAGCTTGACCTCCCGCTGGCTATCGTCACTTCGATCAACGGCAGCGTGCGCTATCTCGGCGAGGTGATCGGCATGGCCAGCCACGCCGGCACCACACCAATGGATCGGCGGCGCGATGCGGCGGCCGCGGTGGGGGAGTTGGTGCTGTACGTCGAGAAACGCGCGGGCAGCGTTCCCGATGTCGTGGGCACCGTGGGCCAATTGCAGGTGCCCAACGGCTCGATCAACGTCGTGCCGGGCCGCTGCAGCTTCAGCCTGGACTTGCGGGCGACGACAAACGGCGCCCGCGATTCGCTGGCCGATGACGTTCGCGCCGAACTGGCGGTGATCTGCGAGCGCCGTGGCTTGAGTTTCACGCTCGAAGAGACAATGCGCGCGTCGGCCGCTCCAAGTGACCCTGCATGGCAGCAGCGCTGGGAGCGCGCCGTGCAGGCGCTGGGACTACCCGTGTTCCGCATGCCGAGCGGCGCGGGACACGACGCGATGAAGCTGCACGAGGTCATGCCGCAGGCGATGCTTTTCCTGCGCAGCGGCAATTCAGGCATCAGCCACAACCCGCTTGAAACCATTACCAACGACGACGCGCAATTGTGCGTCGAAGCCTTCGCGCAATTACTGGAGCAACTCGCCTCGAAGTAGGCCGACCCTGACCCAACCGGACCTTATCGAACCATCATGCCCAACGCCTACGAACAACTCGACGCCTGGATCGTGAAGCACTTCGACGAGGAGGTGCACTTCCTGCAGGAACTGGTGCGCGTGCCGACCGACACGCCGCCGGGCAACAACGCCCCCCACGCCGAACGTACCGCGGAGTTGCTCGCCGGCTTCGGGATGGCGGCCGAAAAATACCCGGTGCCGCCCGCCGAAGTACACGCTCATGGGCTCGAATCGATTACCAACCTGATCGTGCGACGCCGCTTCGGCGAGGGCGGGCGGACCATTGCGCTCAACGCGCATGGTGACGTTGTGCCGCCCGGCGAGGGGTGGACACACGATCCCTACGGTGGGGAGGTCGTCGACGGCAAGCTTTACGGGCGTGCTGCCGCCGTAAGCAAGAGCGACTTCGCCACCTACACATTCGCGATTCGCGCTCTCGAATCGCTGGGCGTGCCATTGAAGGGTGCGGTCGAGCTTCACTTCACCTACGACGAGGAGTTCGGCGGCGAACTGGGTCCGGGCTGGCTGCTGAAGAATGAACTCACGCGGCCTGATTTGCTGATCGCAGCGGGCTTCAGCTACCAGGTGGTCACTGCCCATAACGGCTGCCTGCAGATCGAGGTGACGGTGCACGGCCGAATGGCGCACGCCGCGATTCCGCACACCGGGATTGACGCGCTGCAGGGCGCCGTGCGCATCTTGCGCGCACTCTACGACCGCAATGTCCACTATCAGACGGTCACCTCGAAGGTGCCCGGGATCACTCATCCCTACCTCAACGTCGGGCGCATCGAAGGTGGTACCAACACCAATGTGGTGCCCGGCAAGGTCGTGTTCAGGCTGGACCGCCGAATGATTCCCGAGGAGCGTCCCGCCGAGGTGGAGGCCGAGATCCGACGCACCATCGAGGAGGCTGCGGCGTCATTCCCGGGCATCGATGTGGAGATCCGCCGCCTGCTGCTGGCCAATTCGCTCACGCCGCTCGCGGGTCACGAGTTGTTGGTGCAGCCGTTGCAAAGGCATGGGCAGGAGGTGTTCGGCGAACCGATTCCCACCTCGGGGACGCCGCTGTATACAGATGTCCGGCTCTATGGCGAGCGTGGTGTGCCGGCGGCGATTTACGGCGCGGGGCCGCGCACAGTGCTCGAATCCAATGCGAAGCGGCCTGACGAGCATGTGGTGCTCGACGATCTGCAGCGTGCGACGAGGGTCATTGCGCGTACGCTTTACGATTTGATGATGTGATGATTGAAAGATTGAAAGGGAGGCGCCGAATAATTCCGCGCGATGTGGCAAAACTCCCTCTCCACCCGCGCAACGCGCGTTTGCGCAGGCGTCGTGCGGGGACGAGAGGGGGGTAGGCCAATCCAATGAGATGGTTTTCCTGACTTGCTCTCGCCAACCTGGTTTTCTCCACCCGCGCGTTCAAGTGGGGATGACCGGAGTCGTTTGATAGCATCGGTGGAAAGAACCCCGGCGATCACGACTTCGACTGCGACATCGCGTTTTCAATCCGGCTTGTAGACCTGGACTTGATCCTGCTCCGCCGGATCGTTCCTCGCAACGACGGCACGTGCAGGGGCGGTATCGCTGAGATTGATCGCCTCGTGCGGCACACCAGGCGGCACGAAAAGGAACTCCCCCGCCTTGCTCACGACTTCATGTTCCAGACGCGGTCCCCACCGGGTCAGCACCTCGCCTTCCAGCACAAAAATGCCCGTCTCGTACCCGATGTGAACATGAGGCTCGGCGCGAGCGCCGGGAGGGATGACGACCAGATGCATCGACAGCCCCTTGGCATCGACGGTCTGCCCGGAAATGCCGACGAAGTAAGGGAGTCTTTGCAACGTCATGACCGCGTGATCAGGCCTGACGGCTTGAACCCCGGGCTGCGCATTGTCAAGGTGTTCGTCAGTGCTCATCACGCCAAGCCGACGCGAATCCGCCGGACTGGTAATGGACATGTACCCGGCCCTCACCCAAACTTGGTCTAAAGCGAACGGCCATCGAATTGCGTCACCGGAATCTTTTCCAGCTCAATGTCTTCCAGGCACCTGATATTGATGGCCGCCATGGCATTGCCCTTGGGGTCGACACCTTCGCCATAGGGGTGGATGCCGCAGGTGGGGCAGAACCGATGCTTGATGACGTGCTTGTTGAACATGTAGGTGCTGGCGTTTTCCTCCAGCGTCAGGAGCTGCAATCGTTCCCTCGTAACGAACCACATGAGCGCGCCCTTGCGCTGACAGATCGAGCAGTTGCACGACATTGCCCCGCCGAGCGGGCCTTCGACCTTGAACGCAATCCGGCCACAATGACAGCTTCCCTTGTACAGCATGATCCGCCTTTCCAATCAGGTAGCCGGCAGATGCTACGTGAATGCGCTGTCACAAACAACCGCCGACGCGGATGTGCAGGCGCGAAGGCGGACCACGGGAAGCCGCTGCGTGGCCGTCGAGGCGCTTCATCACACTTACCTGGGCAACGGAGGCAAGGAGGCGACCTCGGACCCTTTCTCCGCCGGCGTATGCGCGACATTCAACACCATCGACAGCATCACGAAATAGCCGATCAATGTCGTCAGCTCGACCACGCCGCGTTCGCCGAGCAGGCGCACCGCCTCGCCGTAGGTCGCGTCGCTCACGCCCTTGTGATGCATCAGCTCGACCGCGAAGTCATGCACGACGGCTTCGTCTTCGGCCATTGAGCGTGGTCGCCGGCCCTCGCGCAATGACTCGACGCTCTCGCGTGCCACGCCGGCCTTCATCGCCAGCGGCGTGTGCACAGCCCACTCGAACTGCTGCGTCCAGCTCCGGCTGACGACGAGCGTCGCCCATTCGTTGAGCCGTTGCGGCAGCACGCTGCCGAAGCGCAGCAATTCACCCACCCTCTGCACTCGCGACAGCAGTTCAGGACTGCGAAGCAGCGCAATGAACGGGCCCTTCACCGCCTTGCGCGGACCGGCGATCAATTCTTCCGCCGCGGCACGCTGGGCATCATCCATTGACTCCAGCGGCAAGGGCGGCAAGCGGTCGGCCTCGGTCATGGTCGTTCTCCTCTCTTGATGTCGACGGACAGTGAAGATTCCGGCCCGCGCAAGGCCAGCAAGCCCAGCCACAGCACCGATGCCGCGACGATGCTCGGCACCGCAAGCCCGGCGTCGCGTGCCAGCGTGACGGTGAACGGCCCCGCGAGCTGACCGACGGCAAAGGCCGCGGTGAGCGCCCCCATCAGCCGCGGCGCGCCGGCAGGTCCGGCCACGCGCCGGCCTTCCTGCAGCGCGGCCATGGTCGCGACGATCAGCGTGCCTCCAACGCACAAGGCGCTGAACATCAGCACCGGCAACGACTCGTGCAGCGCGGGCGCCATCACGCCGATGCCCATCACACCTTGCGCAAGGACCCACAGCCTGCGCGGCGACATTCGTGATGCCAGACGCGAGACGATCAGCGTCGATGCGGCACCTGCAATGCCGAAGATCGGCCAAGTCCAACCGAACAGGGCAGGATCGGGCGCAAGCTGGCGTGCGAGCGCGGGCAGGAAGGTCGCCGGAATGATGTAGCCGAAGCCGAAAGCGGCATAGGCAACGATGAGCCTCCACCCCTCGCGCCCGATGGGCGCGAGACACGTCCCGCGCTCAATGCCTTGCCCATCGCCACGACCGAGCAATCGCCATCCGCCCGCGGCGATCAACGCGCTGCAGACGCCCAGCAGCACCCATGCATCGTCCGGGCCGCGTCCCGACGCCGCTGCTGCCAACGCGACGATGCCCGCCGCGAAGATGCCGATGCCGACCCCCGAATACACCACGCCCGCGACGGCCGGCCGCTGCTGCAACCGTGGCAGCGACCACGCCGAAATGCCGACAAGGACGCAGGCGCTGGCCACGCCCGCGCCGAAGCGCAGCAAAAGCCATTGCCACCACGAGCCCGCCCAGCCCATGCCGAGCGTGAGCAGCGCCACCCACAGCAACCCGGAGCGCGCGAGACGACCGGGCGATAAAGCAGCCGCGGTACACGCCAGCGCCCCGGCCAGATAGCCGAGGTAATTGGCCACGGCCAGCCAACCGCCCTGGGCAAGGGTCATCTGCCCGGCCTGTTGCATCAAGGGCAGCAGGGGCGTGAAGGCGAATCGGCCGACGCCCATCGCCGATGCAAGTCCGGTGAGCCCGACAAGCGCGACGAGTGCGGCGCTGGCGCGAGTCGGCGATGGAGGCTGCTCGGTCATGAGTTCATCCTAGCCGGTACCACCCTTCCTGCAAAATGAATTATCGAGAAGGGCTGTTCCCGGCATGAGAAGATCCCGCCCATGGATCTTGCGGATCTCCATATCTTCAAGACGGTCGTCGAGCAGGGAGGCGTGGTGAAGGCCGCGCGCCAGCTTCATCGCGTGCAGTCCAATGTCACGACACGTATCAAGCAGCTCGAAGCCTCGCTCGGCACGCAATTGTTCTATCGTGATCGCCAACGTCTGGTGCTGTCGCCCAGCGGTGAATTGCTCCTGTCGTACGCTGAACGGCTGCTGCGCCTGTCGGAGGAGGCGCGCCATGCCATGTCGGGCTCGACTCCGCGCGGCGTGCTTCGCGTCGGCGCCCTGGAAAGCACCACCGCCAGCCGCCTTCCTGCCCTGCTTGCCGAATACCATGTGCGACATCCCGAGGTTCGCATCGAGCTTCAGACGGGCACCAACGATGGGCTGACGGCGGCCGTGCTCGCACGGCGCGTGGACGCGGCCTTCATCGCGGAGTCGCCACCCTCGGAAGAGCTGTCGAGCCTGCCCTTGTTCGCCGAGCGCCTCGTGCTGATCACCTCGCTGAAGCATCGCAAGGTGCGTGGGCCGGGCGATGTCGAGGGGGATTCGATCATCGCGTTTCCACACGGGTGTGCTTATCGCCGCCGGCTTCAACGCTGGCTCGGCCAGGATCGCACACCCGCCCCCCGCGTGCTCGACCTCGGCTCGTATCATGCGATCGTCGCCTGCGTTGCTTCCGGCGCGGGCATCGCGCTGGTTCCCGAATCCGTGCTTCAAACCCTGGCCGCTGCGCAGGTTCAGTGCCACCGGCTGCCACGCGAGCATTCGCACGTCGTCACGCCGCTGGTATGGCGCAGTGGTGAGCTGTCGCCGGCGCTGATGGCGCTGCAATCGCTGCTGAAGGACGTGGTCGCGTTCAAGCGGACAGGCAATGCAGGGGCCACGCTTTAGGCGCGATGCGGATCCCGCCCGAACGATGATGACGATAGGCTGGAAGGCGCGTTCGTCCATCCATTACAGAGTGGACGCTGGCCGCCGGACGATCGCCCACAATCGGCACGACGGCCCGTTTCGGAGCTTCAGGTGACGACAATGCTCACGACTTCTTCCGGTGTGCTACTCAGTTCGAAAGCCACCTTCCGACCCGCTGGAACAGCAAGGCCGTGCAGTACAAGCGGGCAACAATCGCCACGACCCTCCTACGTTCCAATTGTCCGCCTTCATTTATGTATTTCCAGGTAGCTCGAATATTTTCTCAGGGAGTAATCTGCATCGGACCGAAGGACAGGGCCACTCCGTTGCCAATCGTAGATGTACTCTTTACCCCCCTGCCGCCTGAACACCACGGCATGCTCGGTGGCCCTTCCGTGTACGGTGATGATGGCAAAGTCAGGAAGTTCGCTCCAGGTTGTCTGGATTTCGTGGTGAGTGGCACTGACTCCCAATTTGTCGAAAACCTTTGGCACGTCTCTAAGACTGAGTCCATCGGTTCCGTCAAAGCCGGCGACGGAAGCAGCAACGCTGCGTGCTTTCGCGTAGTCTGTTCCTGCGACCATGGCAATACACGAGACGACGCACCCCGGCTCGGTGTAGCCGCTACCTGAAATATGCCGAACGTCCGAAGGAGCGCCGGCGCCGGGTGCCTTGAGCGGAAAACCGCTGCCGCTTCCAAATGGGGAGCCGCCTCCAGAAGACACGGGGGGTTGGCCAGAATGCACGACGCCATAAAAGTACGGATTTACCACACTCCTCATGCTCCGGCCGGCTGTCAATTCCAGCGGTGCAGGTCCCCATCGTGAGGAGCGGGCCATGGATTCTGACACTGTGCCGAACTGAAACGATTGGAAGGCCGTCCCGAACTGCGAGTACGGACTTACCGTACCCTCGCTGCTCCCGTCGGCCATGAATCCCAGCGGCGCAGGCGCCCATCGTGAGGGGTCGCCCATGGATCTTTGCATCGCACCGGACTGGAACGATTGGAAGTCCGGCGACCCTGCGTTCGAATAGGGATCTGGCCCGCCGCTGACACCCTGAGCAGCCACGAGCCGCTGGGGCGCAGGTGCATATCGATGTGCCCTATATCGCGTACTTGATGAAGAGCCGGCAGGATGGTATGACCGGGCGCCACTGGAAAAAGGCGAAAGCCATGCCACAACTTGCGTTGGGCTCCAGGATTTAGAGACGCTGGATATCGGTGGCCGTATCACCGCCGCGTGCTGCCGGGCAGACAATCCGCCCGTTGTCGCGAGCGATCTGGACACTGCCGCAGTGGCGGATGCGCTTGCGCCGCCTGGGCGAGTTCGCCCGAATTCACGATGGCTGCCCCTGTCGCTGGACGGGGTCGGCGCTGCGCCTGCGCCGCGTCCCGTATTTCTGCGCAAATCCGACAAGATCTCTCCTTTAGCACGAGTCTCTCAAGTCTTTATTAGAGTGCAGGCAAGCATGCTTCCTTGTGGCCACGCGAATTCCTGTAGATCCTTGCGAAGCGCAACACCCGAAAACAACTGGATGTTTTCGGACTGCTCTTCAGGCTGCCACCCTTGACCTGCTCCCGCGGGTTGCTCGTAGGCACCGGGGCACAATTCTGCGGCTGACCCGCTCTCGTGTGGCATGGGGCACAATCCGGGCCGACGCTTGATGCTGTGATGCTGCGCCCATTCCTGACAATGATGATCCCTGGCATTCATGCCCGGCGGGCGCGGCCATTGAGGGTTTGATGGGTTGGGCAGCCGAGTTATCCATCCATTACAGCGTCGACGCTGAAGGCCGAACGGTCGCACACGATCGTCACGATGGCCCCTTGCGGGTACTGCAGCGGCTGTACCCCGAAGGACCAGGTGTTTGCCACCACGTGTTGGTCCATCCGCCGGGAGGAATTGTCGGCGGTGATGAGATCTCGCTCCACCTGCGACTCGACGCGGGCACGCATGCGCTGCTTACGACGCCAGGGGCAACGCGGTTCTATCGCAGCGCAAGCGAGCAAGCCGAGCAGCGTGTGGTGGCGCAGGTCGGCGAGGGTGCGCGGCTGGAATGGCTGCCAATGGAAACAATCGCGTACCGGGGCTGCATCGCCAGCAACCATCTGCGCTTCGAGCTCGCACCCGACGCGCAGATGATCGGCTGGGACATGCTCGCGCTCGGTCTGCCGGCCACCGGCGAGCCCTTCGACGCTGGCAGCTGCAAGCAGCATATCGAGTTGCCCGGCGTATGGCTGGAGCGTGGACGTATTGCGGGCAAAGACCGGCACCTGCTCGACTCGCCGCTGGGCTTCGCAGGCCGCCGCGTGCTGGCGACACTGTGGCTCGCCGCCGGCCGCCCGCTCGCACCACCGAAGAGAGAAGCCCTGCTGGCCGCCGCGCGACATCTTTGCAACGACCATGTGCTCGCGGCCACGGCCGGCAGCACCTCACCCCATGATCGACTCGTTCTGCTGCGCGTGCTGGCCGAACGTGTCGAGCCGGCCCATGCATTGCTTACTCAGGTATGGGTGGCGTGGCGAAGACTGCAATGGGGAATGCAAGCGTGCGCTCCGCGTGTCTGGCGCACGTAGTGCGTGTTCGGCTTTCCCGTTGCAATTCCTTCGTGCGCTTTTACCTGGCTCCCGGATTGAGCCATGGATTCGGCCAATTCAACGCCAAATACGACGGACTCGGCGCCCTCGACAATTGGGTCGCGGGCGACCGCACTCAATGAGTGCGCGCCGCTCACCGCATTGCATATCATTCTCAACCTGCGGAAAAAGTGTTCAAGCGGGCAACAATTGCGACGGAACCTGCTGCTACGTCCAGCCGGTTCATTCATTTACCTGATTAGCAACCAAGCTCATTTATGTATTGTCAAGTATCTTGCACCTTCGTCTGGGTCCAGCGCGTAATCTGCGTCGGAACGACGGATTGGGCCATCCCGGTTCCCGTCGAAAATGTACTCTTCGCCATCCTTTCGCCTGAACACTACGGCATGCCCATTGTCAGTCTCCTTTCCCTGCACAGTGATGACGGCAAAGTCAGGAAGTTCGCTCCAAGCTTCTGGGCGTTCATTGACGGTGGCATTGATCCCAAAATCGTCGAGAACCTTTTTCGCGTCGGATAATCTAATTCCTTCGCTTCCGTCAAAGCCGGCGACGGAAGCAGCAACGTTTCGTGCTTCCTTGTAGTCTTTTTCTGCGACCATGGCAATACATGAGACGACGCACCCCGGCTCCCAATAGTCATTGGAAACAAACCGAACGTCCGAAGGAGCGCTGCTGAGGGACGCGCGAGAACTGCTGCGACTGCGATCCTCTGACGGCGGCGGTGCCGCTGTCGAGCGCCATGGACCGACAATGGATTTTGAGGCTCCGTTCATCGGAATCGGAGGGTACGACAAACTGAAGGCGGGGCTATGAACGAACGGATTGACCACGGTCTTTCTGCTTGGTTCCGCTGTCAATCCCGGTGGCGCAGGCGTCCATCGTGACGGGTTGGCCATGGATCTTTGCATTGCAGCGAACCGGAACAATTGGGCGTGCGACGAATTGACAGGCGAGTACGGTTCCATTGCGCTCTTGTCGCTCCGTTCGGCCGTGACTCCCGGTGGCGCAGGTGCCAATCGCGAGGAGTTGTCGATGGCTTCCGGCACTACATTGAACTGAAACGCTTGGGGTTGCAACGAGCCGACGGGCGAGTACGGATCCACTACTGTGCTCTTGCTGCCCCGGCTGGCTGTGAATCCCGGGGGTGCAGGTGCCCATCGTGAGGGGTTGCCCATGGATTTTTGCATCGCAGGGAACTGGAACGATTGGAC
>DASTGE010000608.1:0-5366 GCA_035719405.1 Burkholderiaceae bacterium | reverse complement strand
CTATTCATCCGGCAAGGGGAAGCGCGTTGGCCGAAGCGAATAGCAGCGAGAAGAGCAAATGGTCATGCGCCTTGCGTCAGTCGCCGTACACGTTCATGTCTTCTGTGTGTTCAGGAGCATGTCCGACTGGCACGGCAGCCTTTTCCAATCGCGCCAACGCCACCCACCCTTCCGTGCCTTTGCACACGCCTTCGGTCACGACGACGTGCGCTGCATTCGCACCCGCCATGCCATCGACCCCTGCCCTGGTTTCCAGGACAGCGACAGATTCCCCTTTCAGCGGTTGGCACTTGGTGAAGTGTGCCAACGCCAGGTTGCCGCTGCTCATGAGCACATTGGCGTCGGAGAGTATTGCGTAACTCACGTCCGCGCCCTGCGCCAACGTTCCCGCGTTCGCACCCGCGCCGAAAGTGAGCGCACCGAGTGCGGCGACGAACTTCTTCATGCTGTATTAACTCCCATGTTTTTGTTGAGCGGGGATATGCGTCGCAACTTCGACCTCCCCAGCCGGGCGTGATGCTACGCGAGCTCTTCGCCCTCCTTGTGCCAGGGTGTAGCCTCATGTATTCGATTTTTGCGAGCCTGCCAGTTCGACAAGCACAGTTGCAACGGACCGTCGGGCGCCCTGCGTCCTCGGGACCGGGAGAATGGCCGGACAAAGGAGTTTGCGCAGCCTGCGGATGCACACCCTTTGGAGGGATGTCGCGTGAGTTGAACACAAGGTACGTTACCTGGCGCAAGACCGTCCCATGCAGAGGGAGTTGCCCACCTTCGATGAGTTGCTGCGGCGACACGTCAACGGGTTTCCGGCAGGGCCAAATAGTGATGAATTACCATCAACGGCGCGCGGCAGGTTCAATTACCGACCTGCTAATGCCTGCGTGGACCAATTCCAGGTATCTGCCGCCGGTACGCTGACTGTCGACGAGAGCGGGCCAAAGCCTTTCATAAGCGTCGCGCGAACAGCGGACTGAACGCGCCGCGATTTCCGCAACCTCTTCTCGTCCCTCTGTGTTTCGACATCTGAGGGACGGGCGCGCCGCTTGCTGCTTTGAAGCATGCCCGATCTGGAGTCACCAGAGATGCCCGACGCTCCGTTCTTCTCCATCCAGCCGCTGTTGCGGTTCGCGCAGTCGAACCTGTCGTCGCAAAGTGTTCAGCCGACTCCATCAAGCGCTCGATGGAAACGCGTCTGTTTGTCTGCACTGGCAGGCAACGCGAAGCAGTGCCGGACGGTGTTTGGCCGATACCCCAGGTTTCGGGCCGAGGCCGCTGCCTGAATGGCAGCACTTTTTTCAATCTTGTGCATTTGCTTTCAGGGAGACTTCCTTATGCAACAACACACTTGCGCGCAACATCGTCAACAACCCTTCGCATTCACGGTCGCCAGTGAAGAACGTGGCGGTCGTCAGCGTCGCAACTCGCCCATTTCCTGAATGACAGCTCGCCAATCCGGGAACGGGGCGGCTTGCGCGGCATCACTTTTGCCTCCTGGAAGGTCACCTCAACTGTTATCGGCTCGATTCAATCGGGCCTTTCTATGGAACTCAATATGCAATCCGTCATCGCCACATTCACCGACCACGACACCGCACAACAAGCCGTCGAGCGGCTCGTCAAGGAGGGCTTCGATCGCTCCTCAATTCAGCTTCAATATGCCTACGGCAAAGCGGCGAACTCGCCTGCCGCGAGGACTCCTTCGTTGCTCGATCCATTTGGTTTCGCCGGGATCTTTTCCGCATTGTTCGGCCAGGAATCGAGCGATTTGGCCGGGAGGTACGCTGAAGCAGTGCGCCGCGGGAACGCGGTCGTGGTCGTCGACGCAGAGGACGAGGAAGTCGAAAGAACCGTTGAATTGATGCAGGAGCTTGGTGCAATCAACATGAATGAGTTGGTCGCCCAGTGGCAACGCGAGGGCTGGGCCGGTTTCGACGTCGATGCAAAGCCGCTCAGCGAGGAAGAGTTGGCTGCCGAACGCGAAGAGACGGTCGTGCCCGTCGTGCAGGAAGAACTGCAGGTCGGCAAGCGCGCAGTTCAAGGCGGCGGGGTACGCGTGGTCAAGCGGGTCAGCGAAACTCCGGTATCCGAGACCGTCAAGTTGCGCGAAGAGCATGCAGTTTTGAAGCGAAGGCCGGTCGATCGCCCGGCGACCGAGAGTGACTTCGAGAATTTCAAGGAAGGTACTGTCGAAGTCCGCGAAATGTCCGAAGAGGCAGTGGTTGGCAAGAAGGCGCGTGTGGTCGAAGAGGTCTCCGTCGGCAAGCGGGTAACCGAACGGACCGCAACGGTATCGGATACCGTTCGTCGTACCGATGTGGAGGTCGAGCGTTTGGAAAAGGAAAAGGCCCCGATGGCAAGCAAGGATTCAATCGCCGGCAAGAAGCCGAGGCACTGAAGACGACTTGCATTGCGCGGATGCGCAAGCATCCGCGCCTTTTGTCATTTCTCAGGATGGTGGAAATTGATGCGTACCGATCGGAACAAGGACCTGCAAGCGGAGGGCGCCGAGCCGACGGACGCCGATCGTGAAGGCGAGCGCGCATCCGTTGCGATGCCGGTCATTGAAGAACGACTGGACATTGCCCGGCGCGTTGTTCAATCCGGCGCGGTTCGGCTGCGGAAAGTGGTGCATGAAGAGGTCGTTACCGTTGATGAGCCGGGGGCATCCCAGGTCACCGAGGTCGAGCGCATCCCGATGGATCGCCCCGTGGATACGGAGGTGGCGGTGCGGCACGAGGGTGACACGGTGATCTTCCCCGTGGTGGAGGAACGATTGGTCACTCGCAAGCAACTCGTGCTTGTCGCGGAAATCCGCGTGACGCGTTGTACACGTCCACGCTCAGAACCGCAGCAAGTGACCTTGCGGCGGGAGGAAGTGATCGCCGAGCGTCTGGACCCGGAATCGGGAGAATGGCGAGTGATCGAAGGCGGCTCATCGACACCTTGAGCCGCCTCCTTTTTTTTCAAGAGGCGAATTCCTCCGCGATCGTTGCCTCAGACTTTCCGTTCAGCCGGTGCGTCAGGAAGAAGCGCAACATCGCTTCAGTGGCGTCCGGTCCTCGCGCGTCGGTGTACGAGCCCTCGCAATTGCCGCCAGACCATGCATGCCCTGCGCCATGCACGTTCCAGTGCTCTGCGACCGATTGGCCGCCGGTATTGCGCCAGATCCTCCTCGTGTAGCGGTGCCCGCCGGCGCGCTGGCCTTGTTCTACCTCTGCGGCGGCAGTGGCGGTGTGTGCGCAGGCCGCGACGGCCTGCTCGCCGTTGACGGCATGGACGATAAGGTCCTGATCGCCGTGGAAGACGATGGTCGGCGGCGCCAGGGGCACGACTGCCTCCGCGCCCCGTTGCATCGCGGCGAGCGCCGACGGCAGATCCTTCGCCGCGCCCACGGGCAGTCCGGAGTGCACGCCGACAGCGGCAAACACGTCGCCGTAAGCGGTGCCGAGGATGGCCGCCATCGCACCGCCAGCCGACAGCCCGGCAACGTACACGCGCTGCGGGTCGACACCATGCTCTTCGATCACGGCGCGCGTCATTCCCGCCAGAAGCGCGGCCTCGCCACGGCCTCGCACTTGGTGACTGTGTTTGAACCAATTCCAGCAGCGTTGCGGATTCATCTTCTGCGACTGGGCCGGGTAGAGGACGTAGAAGCCCTGCTCGCACGCTGCCTCGTTCATGCCGGTGCCCGCCGCGAAATCGTCCGGGTCCTGCGTGCAGCCATGCAGCATCACCACCAGCGGCAGCGCTTTGCCGGGGCGCTCCGCCGGCACGTAGAGCTTGTAGCTGCGCGTGCTGCCGGCCTCGGTGTGGCTGCCGTTGATGAAGCGGCCCTCAGGAGGTGCGGGCCGGAAGGTGCGCGCGTGCGCCGGAGTCGGCATGGAGAACGGCTCGAAGCGACCGCTCAGAGGAGGGACGAGCGGCTCGAAAGCCTCAAAGTCGGGCCGCACGAACAGTGGCCGTCGCGCTCGCGCTGGTTGCCTCTCTGGTTGCCCCTCCCCAGCGTGCACACGGCCGGGCGCGGCGCCGGCGCACTCGTGAGTCTGCTGCGCAGACGCGGCCGTCGACTCGAATGAACTCTTGAAGGGATTGGGGAACACCATGTCTGGCAGCGGGCCCGACGTGTCGCCGTCCACCACTCGTGCCTGGATGTCGACCACGTCGCCACGTCCATAGGCGGACGTGAAGGGCGCGGCCGAAGGCCGCACGGGTTGGTTGCGCAACGTCGCCTGGATCAACGCTGTGGCGGCTTGCAAGTCGCCACAGCGTGTGAGGCGTGTGGCTTCCGACATCGCATCCTGGAAGTTGAGGGTCATGAGGGTCCTTGGTGATGCGCGTTCAGCGCATGCGAGGTGCCAAAGCAGCCTTGACGGCTGGACTGGCCTGGAGCGCACCAAGCACCACGATCGAGTCGATGGTGTCCAGTGCGAGTTCGGGGGTGACCTCCGCCCCGATGCTGGCGAGCCCCAGCACGCGGATTTGCAAGCGCTGCCCGCTGGCCTGTACGGCGCGCAAGTCCTCCGCGCTGAAGTGCTGGATACCCAGCACCAGTGTCTTGCGGGTCACCAATTGCTTGACCGCTTCCGCGTGGATGGCCAACTGGTTGCGGATGGCGGTTCGGATGAAATCGCTGCGGTTGGCATAGAAGCCTTCCTGCACCAGCAGGTCGATCTGGCCCAGATCCACGACGCCCAGGTTGATCGTGATCTTCTCGTCAGGGGAGCGCAGAGGTACCGCAGTGAGGGCAGGGCGTGAAGGCATTGGGACCATCCTAACACCATCTACTTGGATGGCAAGAGGATGGGGAAAATGCCCATTGAGCGCATTTCCAGCCCGCGCGGCAGAGGCACACGCCACCACGCCGTGATTCGCCATGTGTCACGATGTGCCGGTCGCACGCGGGGTGGCGTAAAGATGGCAGCAATTCGAAAGCGAGGGGCGTACCCATGGGAGGCGCAGATCCGGCGAAGGGGCGATCACGCACGTCACTTCAACTGTGCCTTTCTTGCCGTCGCATACAAGAACCCTCGCTTCGCACGGAGGTAGAAGATTTCGTGTGTCCGCACATCAGGACAAGCAAACTGGCTCTAATTCGGCCGGGCAAACTTGCCCTGAGGAGAGCATCTTGTCAGACAGCGGCAGAAGTTCGCGGATCGGTGACGGGGCATCGAGGGCTTCGTCCAGTGCAGCCGGCAGCCAAAGCCAATCCGGCCGAACGGGCACCGTCGGCACAGCGCCATCCAGCGCCAGCGCATCGCTTCGATCACTCGCGGCGACAGGCGGATTGTCCTCGCGACAGTCCACGTCGCACATCGCGGCGGGGTCAACGCCGTCGATATCAAGGGGAAGCACCGGCCTGTACGGGA
>DASTGE010000607.1:0-5714 GCA_035719405.1 Burkholderiaceae bacterium | reverse complement strand
CAGGTGCCAGTGATCATGCTGTCGTCCAAGGACGGCCTTTTCGACAAGGCTCGCGGTCGCATGGTGGGTTCCGAGGACTACCTCACGAAGCCGTTCACGAAAGAGCAGCTGCTGAAGGCGGTCGAGCAGCACCGCCGGCTCTGAAGCTTGCGATTCTGTGCCGTTGTTGGCGCGGGCCGCTTTCGCACTGATCACCACCCAAGTCAAGGCCGCGGAGAATGCGGCTCGACCGAGGACCACGACTCATGGCCATCCACAAGATTCTGCTCGTCGACGATTCAAAGACCGAGTTGCACCACCTGTCCGATCTGCTGACCCAGCGCGGATATGCCGTTCGGACCGCCGAGAACGGCGAAGAGGCGCTGCGGCGTCTCGCCGAGGACAAGCCTGACCTCATCCTTATGGACGTGGTCATGCCCGGGCAGAACGGCTTTCAGCTTACACGCTCCATCACCCGCGATCCACGCTATGCCGGCGTTCCGGTGATCATGTGCACCAGCAAGAACCAGGAGACCGACAAGGTGTGGGGCATGCGCCAGGGTGCATGCGACTACGTGGTCAAGCCGGTCGACGCGGATGATCTGATCGCCAAGATCAGGAAGTTCGGCTGACCGATGGACAACAGCTTTACGGCCTGCCTGCGCTGAAGTCATCATGGCCAAGCGGGAAGCACTTCGCGAACTGCAGACCCGGCTCGCCGAGCGTCTGGCGGCCGCTCGAACCCACCAGCGTGCGGCAGCATGGCTTGCCGTCGAATGTCGCGGACACGGCCTGCTGTTTCCGCTGCAGCAGGCCGGTGAAATTTTCTCCCTGTTGCCGGTGCTGCCGGTTCCGCACACGCATGCGTGGTTCGCTGGCGTTGCCAACCTGCGGGGCGGCTTGTATGGCGTGGTGGACCTGGCTGCCTTTCTCGGAATGGTCGGCGCGGGCTCAGAGGGCGGGCGCGAGCAGGGGCACCTGGTCGCACTCAACGCTTCCCTCGGCCTGAACTGCGCGCTGCTCGTCGATCGGCTTGCCGGTCTGAGAAGCGCCGAACAGCTGCATTGCGAAGAGCCGGCGGACAGCTCCAAGCCTGCCTTTGCGGGCGGGCGCTGGCGTGATGCGAACGGTCGTCGGTGGCAGGAGATCGTTCTTTCGTCGCTCGCCGAGGATGAGCGGTTCCTCCGGGTCGCCGGTTGAAAGCACGCATGCATTCCCGGCCACATCCTGTCGCGCCGCGCGATGCACAACAGTCAAGACAAACGAGGGCTTCATGAGCTTTCTGGAAAAGATCAGGGGTACGGGCGGGCGGGTGAACAAACGCGCCATGCATGCGGAAGCGGCCCGGCCCACGGACGTGGACTTGGCGCTGACCGACATCGGCCCGGCTTCCGTCAGTGGACAAGGAACCATCACGCTCGACCTGCAAACGCGGCCTCTGCTTGGCGGTGACGGCGATTCTTCGATCATCACCGAGGTGATGCCGTCGGAGTTCAACAACGACTTCACTGAGACGCGCTTGCGGTCAGAGGCCAGCTCCGATGAGGCGATGGCATCTACAGGACTGCCGGTGATCGGTCGTCGCCCCCTTGCGGCTCAGCAACGAATTCTTTTCGCGCTCGTCGTGGTCGGCACGCTGGCGCTCGGTGCGGGTACTGTCGCCGCTCTGGTGGCCGGCCAGCGCAACTCAAGCCAGGTCGGCGCGGCCGGTGAAGCCCTCTTGCAGTCGCAACGCCTCGCGAAGTCCGTGTCGCAGGCCCTCGTGGGCAGCAAGGACGCCTTCCCCGAGGTGAAGGAGAGTGGGGCGGTGCTGGCGAAGAACCTGCGCGGCCTGAAGAACGGCAATGCCGATCTGGCGGCGGCGCCATCCGGCGTGCAGGAACTGATCGACCCCTTGCTGCCGCTTGTCGACCGCGCAGAGAAGAATGCGAATGTCGTGATCGCTCAGCAGAGTACGCTGACTCAGGTGGGCCAGGCGCTGCGGACGATCAACCGTCAGTCGACCGATCTTCTGGAGACTGCCGAAACGGTCTCGGCGCTGAAGTTGCAGCAGGAGGCGCCTGCGCTCGAACTGTCGGCGGCCGGCCAGTTGGTGATGCTGACGCAGCGTATCGGCAAGAGTGCGAACGAGTTCGTCACGATGGAGGGTGTGAGCCCGGAGGCGGTGTTCCTGCTGGGCAAAGACCTGAACACCTTCCGCGAAATCGCCGAGGGCCTGCTCTCCGGCAACGCGGATCTGCGGTTGAGCGCCACCCGTGACCCGCAAACCAAGGAGCGCTTGCAGTTGCTGCTCAAGCAGTACGAGGAGACGCGGGCGCAGGCCAGCGCGATCCTTGGCAACCTTCAGGGACTGGTGTCTGCTCGTGAGGCGCAGGCAGCCATCGTCGGCGACAGCGAGCCGTTGCGCAAAGGAATGGAGTCCGTGCAACAGCGGCTTGCGCGAGAAGGCGGTCTGCAAGCCCGGCATTTCATCGCCATGATGCTGGGCTTGGCCGGCATCGTGATGGGCGGTACGGGCTTCCTAAGGCTGTATGTGCGTGACCAGGCGATGCGCCGGCAGATGGCGGAGAACCAGCGCCTGGAGGCCGAGCGGCAGGAGCAGGAAGCCAAACGCGTCAACGACGCGAACCAGGCGGCGATTCTGCGGCTGATGAATGAACTGCAGACGGTGGCCGAAGGCGACCTGACGCAGCAAGCCACGGTGACTGAAGACATCACGGGCGCGATCGCGGACTCCGTCAACTACACCGTCGAGGAGCTGCGTACGCTGGTATCGCAGGTGCAAGGCACGGTGGCACGGGTGACTGAAACCACGCAGCAGGTCGAGGCAACGTCCACCGAGCTGCTGGCCGCATCCACCGAGCAGCTGCGGGAGATCCGCGAGACCGGTGAATCCGTGCTGCAGATGGCGGGACGAATCAACGAGGTGTCGGCACACGCGCAGCAGACGGCCGAGGTGGCGCGCCAGTCGCTCGACGCTGCGGAGAGCGGCTTGCAGGCGGTGCAGAACACGATCGGCGGCATGCACGCGATCCGCGAGCAGATCCAGGAGACGTCCAAGCGGATCAAGCGGCTGGGCGAGTCTTCGCAGGAGATCGGCGAAATCACCGAGTTGATCTCCGACATTACCGAGCAGACCAACGTGCTCGCGCTCAACGCTGCCATCCAGGCCGCTTCGGCCGGTGAAGCGGGTCGCGGCTTCTCGGTGGTTGCAGAGGAAGTGCAGCGCCTGGCCGAGCGTTCGGGTGATGCGACTCGGCAGATCGCGGCGCTGGTCAAGACCATTCAGACCGACACCCAGGATGCTGTCGCTGCCATGGAGCGGTCGACGCAGGGTGTGGTCGAGGGAACGAAGCTGTCCGATGCGGCGGGTGCCGCGCTCGCCAACATCGACCGAGTCACGCGCGAACTGTCGGATCTGATTCAAAAGATCTCCGACCAGGCGCTGCGCGAAGCCGACTCGGCCAACGTGGTGGCAGCAAACATCCAGCACATCTTCGCGGTGACGGAGCAGACGGGCGAGGGCACTCGCTCCACGGCGCAGATGGTGCGCGAGCTGTCCAAGACCGCAGAGGAACTCAAGCAGTCGGTGGCGCGGTTCAAGATCTCGTGACGCGCCCCCTTTCGTCGATGCTGGTCCGCTTGACGCTCGCACGCGCTCGGGCGGACGTTGTCCTGTTGGCCCGGTAATCCACATGCACGTACGCGCCGCCGAAATCACCGATGACCTCAGTGCCCTTGCCTGGGTACATGAGGAGCTGCGCAAGTCGCTCGACGCAGCGCACAAGGCTTTGCGGCGCTATCAGCGCGAGGCTGAGGCGTTGCAGTCGGACGTCGATGCCCTGGACCCGGGTGTTCTGCGCGTGGCGCGGCAGCACCTGCACCAGAGCGCGGGGGCGCTGGAGCTGGTCGGACAGCCTGCGGCAGCGATGCTGCTGCGCGCGAGCGAGGCCGCGGTGGCCCGGCTCGGGCAACGCCGCAAGCCGATCACTCTGTCGCAGATCGAGACCCTCGAGCGCGGCTCTTTTGCGCTGCTCGACTACATGTCGCGCACGATCGCCCGCAAGCCCGTTTCATCGCTGGCGCTATTCCCCGCTTATCGCTCTTTGCAGGAAATGGCAGGCGCGGAGCGCGTGCATCCTGCAGACCTGTGGGTCCACGACTGGCGCTGGCGCGATCTGCCCCCGGAGACCGGCGTCACACCCTTGACGGCGGATGCGCAGGCGCTTGGGCTGCTGGAGACGGAGTTGCTGGCCCTGATGCGCCAGTCACCGCGTGCGGCCGAAAACATGAGCGAGCTGTTCGCTGGTCTCGCCGCAGGCTCGGGCGACCAGCAACTGGCCACAATGTGGCGTCTGGCCTCCGCGTTCTTCCAGGCCCAGGCGCATGGGCTGATGCTGCAGGATGTCTACAGCAAGCGTGTCGCTTCCCGTCTGCTCGCGCAGATGCGCAGCTACGAGCAAGGCACCACCGGCGTGTCGGAGCGGCTTGCGCAGGACATTCTCTTCTTCTGCGCCCAGGCCGGCCAGGCCGGCGACGATGAGTTCTTTACCCCCCGTCTGGCGGCGGTCCGCAGTGCCTACGACCTGAGGCAGGCACAGGCCATTGATTACGAGGACGGGCGTCTTGGGCGCTTCGACCCGGCGTGGATCGCCCAGGCCCGAAAGAGGGTGGCCGGCGCGAAGGACGCCTGGTCGGCGGTGGCCGGCGGCGAATTGCATCGCATGGTCGGGCTGTCGGAGCAGTTCTCCCTGGTCGGCGATTCGCTTGGCCGCCTCTACCCTGATGGGGATCGGCTCGCCTCCGTGATGCAAGAGGCAGTGCAGGAGACCGTTGCCGCCGGTGCGGCGCCCTCGCCCGAGCTCGCGATGGAGATTGCCACTGCCGTCCTCTACCTCGATGCTTCGCTGGAGGATGCCGAATTCGACAATCCGGACGAGGCGGGCCGTGTGCGACGCCTTGCGCAGCGCATCGACCAGGTGCGCCGCGGCGCAGTTCCCGAGCCTCTCGAGGCGTGGATGGAGGAGCTTTACCGCCATGTGTCCGATCGGCAGACGATGGGCAACGTGGTGCAGGAGCTCCGCTCCAGCCTGTCGGAGTCAGAGAAGCTGATCGACCGGTACTTCCGCGACCCTACGAATTCCGACGTTCTGATCCCCGTCGCCGGGCAACTCCAGGCGATGCGCGGCGTGCTTTCGGTACTTGGACTCGAGCACGCTTCACACGCCGTGCTTCGAATGCGCGACGACGTCGCTGCGCTTGCCGGGAAGGTCTACTCGCAGCACTCGGCGCCGGCCGGTACCTTTGATCGCCTGGCGGCGAACCTGGGTGCCCTCGGTTTCCTCATCGACATGCTGTGCGTGCAGCCGCAGCTGGTCAAGTCATTGTTCGAGTTCGACACGCAGACCGGCACGTTACGTTCCGCGCTCCGCAGCAGCAGTCGCGGGGCGAGTCCTGCGGAGGTGGTCGAGGAGCCGGAAGAGCTTGTACAGGTGCCCGTCCCGGCGGAAGCGGTCGCATCAACCGCGATCGACGAGCCTGCGGATACGAGCGAATTCATCGACACACTGTTCGATGGACTGCAGCGCGATTCCTCTCCCGTTCTTGCTTCCCCGGCGCCGGCCCCGGTCGATTCCCCTGCTCCTGTGATCCCTGCTCCTGCCATGCCAGCTGTCGAGCACAGGCCGACAGATGCGCTGCAGGAAGAGGAAGACGACGACGAGATGCGGGAGGTC
>DASTGE010000606.1:0-2089 GCA_035719405.1 Burkholderiaceae bacterium | reverse complement strand
AAGCGGCAGCCCTCCAGGCTGAAGGTGCCGTCGGATCGGCGCGCGCGGCGCTTGACCTCGATGTGGAAGGCGTCGCACAGTGCCGCGGAGCCGGGGCACGGGCGTGCCACGGTCGGACCGGCAAGATGGCGACTCAGCGGCGTGACGCCGATCTCGGAGTGCACCGTGCGGTGGTATTCCTGCTCGACCCAGGCCTGGGTTGCCTCGTTGAGCCGATCCAGCGTGAGGGTCTGCTCTCCCTCGAGCATGGGCATCAGCCGACCCTCGACGCGGCCCCAGAACGACTCCTGTTTGGCGTTTTGATATGGGGAGTAAGGCAACGTCGTCTGATGCACGATGCCCAGCCGGGCGAGTCCGCAGACGAATTCCTCGGACACCATCGCCGAGCCGTTGTCCGTCATCACCGCCCTTGGCAGGTTGCGCTTCATGAACGCCTGCGACAGGCCATGCACGAGGGTCTGGGCCGTCTCGTCGAGGTACCACTGCAGGTGACAGACCAGGCGCGAGCGGTCGTCGATGAAGCCGACCAGCATCGGCGTCGCCCACTGGCCGCCTCGGGTGAGGACCTTGCGCGAGCCATGGTGGAAGTCAAGGTGAAGCAGCGCGCCGACATGCTCGACTTCGAAGCTGCGCACCTCCAGCTGTTCGAGCCGGGCGCGGGCCAGCACCGCGCCCTCGGTGGCGCGCTTGGGGCTGGCCTTCCTGTGCATGCCCTGGCTGATCAGGAAGCGCCGCACCGTCGCATACGAGGCCACTGGCAAGCCGGCGGCCTGCAGCGTGACGCGCAGGTTGTCCAGGTGCAGCTGGGCCGTCCAGCTGGAGTGCTCCCGATACTGCGCCGTCAAGGCGGCGACGGCCTGCTCACTCATGCTCGGGAAGCGACCCTCATCGCCACGCAACCGGTCGCGCAGTGCAACCAGCGGGTCGTCGCTTCGCCTGGCCGCGTAGTACCAACGCTCCAAGGTCGAGACACCGAAGCGCACGTCCCGGCCCGAGTCGGGGTGACGCCACGTCTTGGCCGCCAGGATCAACAACGCATCGCGCAGCCGCCCCGGCTCGGGAGGTGAGGCCATCAAGGGACCGATGACCGAGAAGCGCAGCCGCGCCCAGCGATCCCGCTTGGGCGGATCGAACGATTTCTTCACATGAGGCTCCAGGAGACGCCACACCGGTGGTGCGGCTTGCTGGAACCAAGGCTATGACCCCCCGGCCAGGAGGTCTACGTACAGGTTCTGCGTGTGATCAACGGCCCTCGAATACCTCGATGGCGGCCGGTTCTCCGCCGCGCAGCGTCACCGGACTGAGGAACACGAGCAAGCGCATCAGGCTGTGCGCCGGCGAGTCCCCGAAGCGCTCGAGCAAGGTGCCCGGGAACCCCAGGACATCAACGGGCGGCATGAAGCGCGCGCACGTCGCGCGCCACAACGGCGTCAGCGGGAACTGCTCGATCCACCACGTCTGCCAGGGGGGCCACTGTGCCAAAGACAGGTCGAAACGATTCCTGCCCTTGCGGCAGCGGCAAGAAGTACAAGCACTGCTGCCTGGAAAAAGACCGGGCGGCCGAACTCGCGCCCGCCATCGCCCAGCGCGTCGCGTTGCAAGCTCAGAAGGCCAATCAAGTTGCCCTGCGAAAGGATTACCAGGAAGAGTTGCTGGAGTCCCAGGCCACGTTGCAGGAAGCGCAGGCCCTGGATGCGGCGTCCAACGTCGTGGTCGACCTGGTTCATGCCGGCCGCCTCGATGAGGCCGAACAAGCTGCCCGAGAGCTGCTGGTTCGCTACCCCGAGGTGCACGACGGCTACGATCGGCTCGGCCCTTGGCCCGGCATCCCTCGAGCAGAGCATCGAGCAACTGCAGCACGGCCGAGCCCGCGATCAGACGCGCGCGGAACTCCGGGAGCACCGAGTGGTCGAAGCCCGGGTCGGTGAGCTCGAGCCCGAGGGCGTACTTCCAGTCGATCCGACTGCGGACCGCATCGGCCGCCTGACGGTCGCCGAGGCCCTCTTTGAACTGCATAACGGTGATCAGCGCGAGCCTCCAGGGGCTCTCGGCGGGTCGGCCCTGTGGCGCGAAGAGCGAAGCGAAGCTC
>DASTGE010000605.1:0-8033 GCA_035719405.1 Burkholderiaceae bacterium | reverse complement strand
GGTTCGGCCGCGCCCCACAGCAGTTGGTCGCCGATGGTGAAGGCACCGAGATACTCCGGGCCCATCGCCAGCTTTCGCAGGCGGCCGACAGGGATCGTGAGGGTGCCGGTCACCGCGACGGGCGTGAGATCTCGCATCGTCGCCTCGCGGTTGTTCGGCACCACCTTCACCCAGTCGTTGTCGGCGGCAATCATGGCCTCGATATCGGCGAGTGGGACGTCCTTCTTGAGCTTGAAAGTGAGAGCCTGGCTGTGACAACGCATGGCCCCGATGCGGACGCAGAAGCCGTCGACCGGGACCGCAGCGGTGCCGAAGGCCTCGCCCTGCGCGAGGATCTTGTTGGTCTCGGCCATGCCCTTCCATTCCTCACGACTGACGCCGTTGCCCAGATCCTTGTCGATCCAGGGGATGAGCGAGCCGCCCAGCGGAACACCGAAGTTGGCCGTTTCGGCTTCGGTCAGCGCGCGCTGCTTCTCCACCACCTTGCGGTCGATCTCGAGGATGGCGCTCCTGGGGTCGTCCAGAAGGTTCCTGACTTCGGCGTGGAGCGTGCCGAATTGCTGGAGCAGCTCGCGCATGTGCTGAGCGCCCCCGCCGGATGCGGCCTGATAGGTCTGCGTGCTCATCCACTCCACCAAGCCTGCCTTGAACAGCGCGCCCACGCCCATCAGCATGCAGCTGACAGTGCAGTTGCCGCCAATCCAATTGCGGCCGCCTTTTGAAAGTGCGTTCTTGATGACCGGCAGGTTGACCGGGTCGAGGACGATGACGGCATCGTCCTTCATGCGCAGAGCCGAGGCAGCATCGATCCAATGGCCGTTCCAGCCCGCGGCGCGCAGCTTTGGGAACACCTCGTTGGTGTAGTCGCCGCCCTGTGCGGTGATGATGATCTCGCAGCGCTTGAGCGCCTCGATGTCGTAGGCGTCCTTCAGCCTGGTTTCGTTCTTCGCCATCGCGGGTGCAGCCCCGCCGGCGTTGCTCGTGCTGAAGAACAGCGGCTCAATCAGGCCAAAGTCGCCTTCGGCCTGCATGCGGTCCATCAGCACGGAACCGACCATGCCGCGCCATCCGACCAGTCCTACGAGGTTCATTTCAGTTCGCCCTTTCTCTGACTTTCGTGGATACAACCTTGACTCCCTCCGGCTCGCTTCGCCGGACCACCTTGGGAGTTGTGTTGAGGGCGAGACGAACCGGAGCTTGCTAGCTCTTGGTGGTAATGGTTTTGGTAATGGCGGCGACAACGACGTCGCCCATCTCGCGAGTGCCGACCTTCGTCGTCCCTTCCGACCAGATATCGGCCGTGCGCAGCCCGGATGCGAGCACGTCCTGCACCGCGGATTCGATCCGGGCGGCAGCGTCGGGCTGGTTGAGGGAGAAGCGGAGCATCATGGCAGCGGACAGGATTGTAGCCAAAGGATTCGCAATCCCCTTTCCCGCGATGTCGGGCGCCGATCCGTGGCTGGGTTCGTAAAGGCCCTGGTTGCGCGCGTTCAGCGAGGCCGAGGGCAACATGCCGATCGAGCCGGTGAGCATGGCGGCCTCGTCGGACAGGATGTCGCCGAACATGTTGCCGGTGACGATGACGTCGAACTTCTTCGGTGCCTTCACCAGTTGCATTGCCGCGTTGTCGACGTACATGTGCTCGAGTTCCACGTCCGGGTACTGCTGATGAACCTCCGTGACCACGTCCTTCCAGAACTGGAAGGTCTCCAGCACATTGGCCTTGTCGACACTCGTGACCTTGCGTCCGCGCTTGCGCGCCGCCTGGAAGGCCACATGTGCAATGCGCTCGATCTCCGGACGGGAGTACCGCATGGTGTCGAACGCTTCGGGCTGTCCGGCGAAGGCACCATCCGGCGAGGTACGCCGGCCGCGCGGCTGGCCGAAGTAGATGTCGCCGGTCAGCTCCCGGATGATGAGGATGTCGAGCCCGGCCACCAACTCCGGCTTGAGGCTGGAGGCATGCGTGAGCTGTGGGTAACACACGGCGGGCCGGAAGTTGGCGAACAATTCCAGGTGCTTGCGCAAGCCGAGAATGGCCTGCTCAGGCCGCAATGCGCGCTCGAGCTCGTCGTACTTCCAGTCGCCGACGGCGCCGAACAGCACCGCATCAGCTTCCCTGGCAAGCTTCAAGGTCGATTCGGGCAGCGGATGTCCGTGTGCCTCATAGGCAGCGCCTCCAACCGGCGCCTGTTCCATGTCGAGCGGCAGCTTCAGGCATTCGAGCACCTTCACCGCTTCGGCCACGATCTCAGGGCCGATGCCATCACCGGGAAGGATTGCGATCTTCGTCATCTTGTTCGTCCTCATCTTGAGGGTTCCGCTCATCCCGGGAGTCGGTGCGCCAGCCACGGCTTGCTCGCGAGACGCTCGGCCTCGAACGCATTGATCTCGTCGGCATGGCGCAGCGTCAGGCCGATGTCGTCCAGGCCGTTAAGCAGGCAATACTTGCGGAACGGCTGAACCTCGAAGCTCAGCTCGGTACCATCCGGCTTGATCACCACCTGCCGCTCGAGATCGACCGTGAGGCGATAGCCGACAAAGGCATGCACCTCGTCGAACAGCCTCGACACCTCATGCTCCGGCAGCACGATCGGCAACAGGCCGTTCTTGAAGCAGTTGTTGAAGAAGATGTCGGCAAAGCTCGGCGCAATCAACGCACGAAAGCCGTACTGCTCGATCGCCCAGGGCGCGTGCTCGCGACTCGAACCGCACCCGAAATTGCGCCGGGCGAGCAGGATCGACGCGCCCTGGTAGCGCGGCTGGTTGAGCACGAAATCGGGGTTGGGCTTGCGGGAAGCCGGGTCCTGCCCCGGCTCGCCGTGGTCGAGATAGCGCCACTCGTCGAACAGGTTCGGCCCGAAGCCGGAGCGGCTGATGGACTTGAGGAACTGCTTGGGGATGATGGCGTCGGTGTCGACGTTCTCGCGGTCGATCGGCGCGACCACGCCTTGGTGGACGTTGAACTTCTGCATTCGTTTTTCCTCGATGCGCTGCTGTTGCCGCGGCTTCAAGCAATACGCCGAACGTCGACAAAATGTCCGGCGATCGCGGCGGCCGCCGCCATGGCCGGGCTCACGAGGTGCGTGCGCCCGCCCGCGCCCTGGCGGCCTTCAAAGTTGCGATTGCTCGTCGAGGCACAACGCTCGCCCGGCTCCAGTCGGTCGGCGTTCATCGCGAGGCACATCGAGCAGCCGGGCTCGCGCCACTCGAAGCCGGCCGCCTTGAAGACCTGATCCAGCCCCTCGGCCTCGGCCTGACGCTTGACCAGCCCGGACCCCGGCACCACGAGGGCGAGCTTCACGTTGGATGCCACCTTGCCGCCGACCTGACGCACGACCGCGGCGGCCTCGCGGAGGTCTTCAATGCGCGAGTTGGTGCAGGAGCCGATGAAGACCTTGTCGATATGGATATCGGAGAGTGCCTTGTTCGGCTCGAGTCCCATGTACTTCAGCGCCCGTTCCATCGCGTTGCGCTTGCTGGCATCCTTTTCCTTGTCGGGATCGGGCACGCGGTCTTCGATCGATGCCACCATCTCGGGCGAGGTGCCCCAGGTGACCTGCGGCTTGATCTGTGACGCGTCGAGTTCGACCACGGCATCCCAATGCGCATTTGGGTCGGAATACAGCGTGCGCCAGTAGGTCACCGCCTGCTCCCATTCGACACCGCTTGGCGCCATGGGGCGGCCCTTGATGTACTGGATTGTCGTGTCGTCCACGCCCACCAGCCCGGCGCGCGCGCCGGCTTCGATGGCCATGTTGCATACGGTCATCCGCCCTTCCATGGAAAGTGCGCGGATCGCGCTGCCGCCGAATTCGATCGTGTAGCCCGTGCCGCCGGCCGTGCCGATGCGGCCGATGATCGCCAGCACGATGTCCTTGGCATGACAGCCCGGCGGCAACCGGCCCTCGACCTTCACCAGCATGTTCTTTGCCTTCTTGGCCAGCAGGGTCTGCGTGGCGAGCACATGCTCAACCTCGCTGGTGCCGATGCCGTGCGCCAGCGCGCCGAAGGCGCCGTGAGTGCTCGTATGAGAGTCGCCGCACACGACGGTCATGCCCGGCAGTGTCGCCCCCTGCTCGGGGCCGATCACATGCACGATGCCCTGGCGCTTGTCGAGAAAGGGGAAGTACGCTGCTGCGCCGAAGGTGGAAATATTGGAATCGAGCGTCTTGATCTGCTGCTTTGAGATCGGATCCTCGATGCCGTCGTAGCCGCGCTCCCAGTGCGTCGTCGGCGTGTTGTGGTCGGCCGTCGCAACCACCGAGCTGACGCGCCAGACCTTGCGCCCCGACAACCGTAGCCCTTCGAATGCCTGTGGGCTGGTGACCTCATGGACGAGATGGCGGTCGATGTAGAGGATGGACGTTCCGTCGTCCTCGGTGTGGATGACGTGCTCGTCCCAGATCTTGTCGTAAAGGGTGCGTCCGCTCATGACACTCACTTCGATTGGGGTTGGGAATTCTCTCGCGTTTCAACCGCATGGCTGCTTGACGTGACAGCCGGCTGCACATGTGCCTGCCGCACGGCCGCCGGAAGCGCCTCTTCGCCGGGTTTGTCCATGCTGCCCGGGCACAGGGTCTCGACGAAGCGGCGCACGACCGCCGGCAGCACCTCCTGGGCGTGCACCGCGAGAAGGTACTCGCGCTCGGCCCAGTCCTCCTTCAACGCCAGCCGCTTGATGCGAAAAAGCCTGCAGAAGCGCTCGGCAGCGGCGCTGGGCAGCACGGCCACGCCGAGCCCCGCCTCGACCAGCTGGGCAATGGCATCGAAGCCGCGAACCTGCAGTCGTGCCTTCAGCGTACGGCCGCGAGCGGCAGCCAGCTGCTGCAACTGCTCCTGCGCCGCCGCGCCGCTGTGCAGGCCGACGACGTCGTAATCGAGGAGGTCATCGAAGGCCACCCCCTCGTGCTCGCGCTCCGCAAGGGGATGCTCGTCGGGCACGATCACCGACAGTTGCCCCTGCGCGTAGTGCCATGTGACCAGCCGCGCCTCGAACACTGGCGGCACAAAAATGCCGACGTCGGCCCGGCCCTCGGCCAGCGAAGCCTGCACCTCCGCGCTCGTCTGGTCTTCAAGGCTGATGCGGATCAGCGGGTGCTCGCGCGAGAAGTGCGCAAGGGCGGGCGGCAGGCAGTCTGCGATTGCCGACACGTTCGCCACGAGCCGAAGGTGCCCCTTGACCCCACGCGCGAACTCCACGACCTCGCTCTCCAGCGCATGCAGTGAGGAATTAAGCGAGCGGATGTGGCGCACCAGCGCACGACCTGCCTCCGTGGGCTCCACGCCGCGTGCGCGGCGCTCGAACAGCGTCACCCCGAGACGGGTCTCGAGGTCGGACAGACGTTTGCTCGCCGCGGCGAGGGCAAGGTGCTCGCGCTCGGCACCGCGCGTGATGCTGCGGGTTTCCGCGATGGCGAGGACGAGGTTGAGGGTCACGAGGTCAAAGCGCATGTTCAGATGCCGACCCGGCAAGGTTAGCCTTCGCGGCAAACAATGGGCTTAGGCGATTGTCAAGCGCCGTTTCGCCCGACGCGAAGGATGCTAATGGGTATGTGACGAACCGGGGGCAGGCAGCGTGCCCCCGTCGACCGTCCGCACCACCGAGGGCCATGAACCGTCGCTTGCGACACCCGAGCGGTTCGCGTCCTGCGCCTGCGTCGTGGCGCTCACCAGCAGCACTTCGATCTCGAACCAGAAGCGGCTTCCGCGCCCCAGCTCGCTCCAGACGTGGACATCGCCGCCCATCAGCCGCACGAGCTGACGGCTGATCGCAAGGCCCAGGCCGGTACCGGCCGCACGACGACGAACGTCGCCCTTTTGCTCGAAGGGCCGGAAGATCGCTTCCAGCTGGTCGGGCGGCAAGCCCTCACCCGTGTCGCACACCTCGAAGCGCAGCGTCGCACGCCCCTCGCTGCGAGGCGTGCCCAGCATCACGCGCAGCAGCACCTCGCCCCGATCCGTGAACTTCACGGCGTTGCCCAGCAGGTTGAGCAGCACCTGCTTGAGGCTGCGTTCATCGAGCATCGCGCGCAGGGGCAACTCAGGCGACACATCCAGCCGGAAAACAAGTCCCTTCTCGTCGGCCTTCACGCGGATCATGTCGCTCACCACCGCGACGATGTGCACCGGCGAAGCCTCCTCGATGACCAGCGTCAGGCGCCCGGCCTCCTGCTTGGCCAGGTCGAGCGCGTCATTGATCAGGCCGAGAAGATGCCTGCCACTGCCTTCGATGGTTTCCAGGCGCCGTCGCTGCCGCTCGTTCAGGGTCTCATCGCCGAGCAGCAACTGTGCGTAGCCAAGCACCGCGTTCAGCGGCGTGCGAAGCTCATGGCTCATCGTGCGCAACACGTTGGCCTGTGCGATACGGGCGGCCTCGGCGGCATCGCGCGCCGCGAGCAGATGACGCTCGGCTTCCTTGTGAGGCGATGCATCGCGAACGACAAGCACGATCAGAACGCCCTGCTCGCGACGGACCTCGCTCATCGACACCTCGACCGGAATGCTGCAGCCGTCGGCGCGCCACGCCAGCGTTTCGAAAGGCCTGTCGGACGGCGTGATGGAATCGATGCCGCCGTGGATCAGCGCGGACGGCTCCAGTCCCATCGCCTGCGCATGCGTCACCCCGAACAGTCTTTCCGCGGCACGATTCACCTGCTCGACGTGCCCGTCCTGCAGCACAACGATCGCTTCGGCCAAGTGGTCGATGACGGCAGCCAGGCGCTGCCGGCTGTCTTCGAGGCTTGCACGGGCACGCACGAGTTGGCGCCGGTCGTCCAGGCATTGCTCGACGGCGCGCGCCATCTCGGCGATCTCGTCGCGTCCATCCACCGGCACGAGCGCGGTGGACTCCGAGCCGTCCTCATAGTTGCGCAGGTACCGGCTCACGACCTCAAGCCGGGCAACGAGACGACGGCCGATGAGCCGGTAGGCAATGATTGCAGCGGCGCTCAGGCTCGCCAGCAGCAAAGCCGACACCCATATCGCGCTGCGCCGCGAGGATCCGACCGCCCGATCGACGGCCGCCTGATAGGCGCTGGTGAAGAGATCGGACTGGACCTGTGCAGCGGCCACCAGCCGGGCCGCACGGTCCCTGAGATCCTGGGCTCGCTCCGCGCTGATCTGGCCGCGCTCCTCGACTGTGGGCGCCGAGTGAGCGAATGACGCCGAGTGAGCGAATGACGCCGATCGAGGTACCCACGGCGCGAGCACCTGGACGGCGCTGCGAAACATCTGGCTGGACTGGTACAGGTCGAGCATTGCCACGTCGTCGCCATGTGCCAGACGGTTTGTCAGCCGGTCCAGTTCGTCGAGACTGCGCACGAGTCCTTCGAACAGGAGCATCTGCGACGCCTTGGTCGGCTCACTCAATGCCTGTATCGAGGAAAGTTCGATCGCATGCGTCAGCTGAAGCAATCGGCGGCCATCCTCGTTGTAGGCCGCACGCTCGGTCGCCAGGCGCGCCGCCTCGTCGCTCGTGCGCAGCAGGGCGACAACGGCGGTGACTCCGCCGGCGACAACCAGAAGGCCCATCGCGACGATCAGCAGCGCGAACTGCCAACGCAAGGTACGGGGCCAGCCGATTCTCATGGGTAGCGCCCCTGTTTCCAGAGCGCGCGGTAGATGCCGCGATAGCCGTTGTTCGGGTCGTAGACGCTGGCACCGTCAGGCAGATTGAGCAACGACTCGCGCGTGAGCAGGCGCACCGGAGGAACGAAGCCGCTGAGCGGCACCCCGGCGAAAAGCCGGTTGAGCTCATCGACCATCTGCCAGCCCTGCATGTTCAGTGGCTCGGCCACCGTGCCCTGCTGGAAGGCGCCGGAGCGGATGCGCAGGAGAGCCGCGGCGCTGCCATCTCCGGCGGAAATCAGGACCGGCGCGTAATTGGGATTTGCCACCCTGGCAAGCACCTGGACCGCGTGGTCGAAGTAGATGTCGTTGATGGCCAGCGCGTGGGTCCAGCGTGGCCCGTAGCGCCGAAGCAGATCCTCCACGGCGGGCGGCACGCGCGACGCGCTTTCGGAGATCGGAAT
>DASTGE010000604.1:0-3469 GCA_035719405.1 Burkholderiaceae bacterium | reverse complement strand
CGCGCGCGAACTTGCGCAGCCGCCGCAGCGCGATCTTGATGTTGCGCGTGCCGAGTTCCTGGCTGTCGTCGTAGTCCTTGTAGGCGCGCTGGTCCCAGACCTTCACGGCGCTCTTGTTGCGCGACTTGTCCTGGCCGATGCGGATGCCCTGCGGGTTGTAGCCATAGGCGCCGAAGGGCGAGGTGCCGCCCGTGCCTATCATCTTGCTGCCGCCCTCGTGGCGCTCCTTCTGCTCCTCGAAGCGCTTCTTCAGCGTCTCCATCAGCTCCTCCCAGCCCATCTTCTCGATCTTGGCCTTCTCCTCGGGCGACAGCTCCAGTTCCAGGTTCTTGCGCAGCCACTCCAAGGGAATGTCCTTGGTGAAGTCGGCCACCAGCTCGACGCCCTTGAAGTAGGCGCCGAACGCACGGTCGAACTTGTCGAAGTGGGCCTCGTCCTTCACGAGCGCGGTGCGTGCAAGGAAGTAGAACTCGTCGATGGACGGGCCGATGACCTGGGCGCGCAAGGCCTCCAGCAGCGTCAGGTATTCCTTGACGGAAACCGGCAGACGGGCCGCGCGAAGGGTGTAGAAAAAGCCGGTGAGCATCGTTTGCAGAGCATAACCAGTGTCCGGGTTTCCGGGGTTTCGGCGTGTCGCCGACGTGTATTAGCGTTGCCCTTGAGCTTTCGTCGAGCTGTCACGTCTCGTGTCCGCCACCGCAACGGCCTTCATGATGGTGGCTGCGCAGCAGCTGCTGCTGGGCATCGGTTGGTGGATCGCTGCAACCCTCATGCGGACGGCACGTACTGCCGCGCTGTATTGGGGCGCCTTCGCGGTGCTGACGGGGCTCTCGCTGATGCTTTTCATGCTCGGCATCCAGCACAGCGACGAACTGCTGCGTGCCCTTGGCAACATCGCCGCAGTGCTGGCGGTGCTTGCGCTTCAGCACGGCGTGCGCTGCTTCTTCGACGTTCCGTCTCTGTGGGCGGCACAGACGGTGTGGCTTGCGGTATGCCTGGCGGCCTCCGTCATCGGCTTCAGGGAGCATCACGCGGCATGGCGGGTGGGAGTCATCTCGGCGCTGTTGGCGCTCGTGAATTTCGCGATCGCATGGGATTTGCGCTCGCTCGCGGGCAGTCGAATGAATCCGCGCTGGGGACTCGTGCTGGCGCTGCCGATCGCCACAGGCGGCGTGCTGTTCGCAGCGCGCGCCGTGCGAGCGGCGTTGTCGCCGCAGACGGTGGCGGCCGAAGTCGCGGCGGACAGCGCTCTCAACATCGGCAGTGCCTTGTTGTACCTCGCGCTGACCCTGGTGTTTCAACTCACGCTGGTATCGTTGATGATGTCTCGCCTCGTGCTCGACCTGCGGCGGCTTGCGCGCAGGGACCCGCTCACGGGTCTGCTGAACCGGCGTGCAATCGACGAGGCGCTTGACGACGAGGTGCAGCGCAGCCGCCGGCTGGGCTCGGTGTTTTCGGTCCTGATGATCGACGTCGACCACTTCAAGGTGTTGAACGACCGCGAAGGCCATGCTGCCGGCGACCGCGCGCTACAGCACCTGGCGACTCTCATGTCGGCGCAGACCCGCGAAATCGATCGGCTGGGGCGCTGGGGCGGCGAGGAGTTCGTGATGCTGCTGCCGGGGGCGTCCCATGACGCGGCGATGGCGATGGCCGAGCGCCTGCGCGAGCGCGCGGCTTGCGTGCCACTGATCTGGAACGACACGCCGTGTCCGATGACGATCAGCATCGGCGTCGCGCAATGGCGCGGCGAGGCCGATGGCATGGTGCAGATGCTCGCGCGGGCTGACGCGGCGCTTTATCGTGCGAAGGCACGCGGGCGCAACTGCTGCGAGGTGGAGCAGGCACCTCTCTCATGACCCTGCACCCTTTATCGCGGCCGCTCCAGTTGCCACTCGAGGTGCGTACGGATCGTCGGCCACTCGCTTTCGATGATGCTGTACACGCAGGTGTCGCGCAGTGCTCCATTGGCCGTGCGTTGATGGTTGCGCAGGATTCCGTCGAGCTTCGCGCCCAGCCGCTCGATCGCGCGGCGGCTTTGAGTGTTGATGAAATGGGTGCGGAACTCGACGGCGATGCATTGCAGTGTGTCGAACGCGTGCTTCATCAGCATCAGCTTGCACTCGGTGTTCAACGGCGTGCGCTGCACACGGCGCGCGTACCATGTGCTGCCGATCTCGACGCGCCGATGCACCGCGTCGATGTTCATGTAGGTGCTCATGCCGACGGGGATGCCGGCAGGGTCCAGCACGACGAACGGCAGCATCGAGCCGCGCTCATGCAACCCGAGGCGGCGTTCGATCTCGGCCGCCATGCCTTGCGGCGAAGGCACGCTCGTGTACCACAGCCGCCACAACTCGCCATCTCGCGCGCCGTCGGCGAGAGCCGCCTCGTGCGATCTCTGCAATGGCACGAGTGTGGCATGCCTGCCGACGAGGGTGACGGGCTCGGTGATTGCCGGAAGCATCTGCCTCAGCGGTTGTGCCGCTGCATGAACACAAGCTTCTCGAACAGCGTCACGTCCTGCTCGTTCTTCAACAGCGCTCCGACCAGCGGTGGGAGCGCGACCTTTTCGTCCCTGGACTGCAGCACCTCGGTCGTAATGTCCTCGGCCACGAGGAGCTTGAGCCAGTCGAGCAGCTCCGAGGTTGACGGCTTCTTTTTCAGACCGGGGAGGTTGCGCACGTCGTAGAAGTTCTTCAGCGCCGCGCCCAGCAGGTCTTTCTTCAGATTGGGAAAGTGGACGGCGACGATGGATTTCATCGTCTCGGCGTCGGGGAATTTGATGTAGTGGAAGAAGCAGCGCCGAAGGAAGGCGTCGGGCAGCTCCTTCTCATTGTTGGACGTGATGAACAACAGCGGCCTGTGCCGCGCCTTGATCAATTGCCGCGTCTCGTAGACGAAGAACTCCATCCGGTCCAGTTCGCGCAGCAGATCGTTGGGGAACTCGATGTCGGCTTTGTCGATTTCGTCGATCAGCAGCGCCACCGGCTGCTCGCTCTCAAAGGCCTGCCAAAGCACACCCTTGACGATGTAGTTGTGGATGTCCTTGACGCGCTCGTCGCCGAGCTGGCTGTCGCGCAGGCGGCTCACCGCGTCGTACTCGTACAGGCCCTGCTGCGCCTTGGTCGTGCTCTTGATATGCCATTGCAGCAGCGGCACGTTCAAGGCCCGGGCGACCTCCTCGGCCAGCATCGTCTTGCCGGTGCCCGGTTCGCCCTTCACGAGCAGGGGCCGCTTCAGCGTGATCGATGCGTTGACGGCCAGCATCAGATCCTGCGTGGCAACGTACTGATCGGAGCCTTGAAACTTCATGGTCGGGGGCGCATGGGAGGTCGTCGCTTCAGTATAAGGGTCGCCCCTATAATCCGTCGCTGACCCAGGAACAGGAAGTACGGTCGGCCGATGAAGAAAGCGATCCACCTGCTGGCATCCCTCGCGACCCTTGCCGGCGTCGTCACCGCGGTCC
>DASTGE010000603.1:0-4123 GCA_035719405.1 Burkholderiaceae bacterium | reverse complement strand
CGCTCAAGTACAGTATTTGTTCAACCGTCGATTTAACCTGCGATCGATTCTCGACAGGATCGCGAGGGTTGCCTGCAATACGAATCCATGCCCACTTCGAGCCGTTCGCTTAGCTGAACCATCTTGCTGATCAGGAGGCGGCAAGCTGGCGCTGGCGGCAGTGAAGGAGCACCTGCAGAAGCTGCGCGCCGAGTCCTATGGCTTGACCACCGGGCAGGTGGTGGCCATTGCCAGCAACGGTGAGCCTGAGCAAGCGAGCTGAGGGTTTCATTGGTTTGGCGGTCACTGTCCGCTGCATCACCGAAATGGCACTCCACTGCGTCTTGCCCGACGTTCGAACGAATGCATTGCCGCAGACAGCCTGTAGCAGCCGCCGCTGCATGCACAATCACCGGCTTGGGCATTACAGAAGTTGAACATCACAATGCGCCAATTTCGTATTCGCGCTGGGCTTGGCTGTCCTGTGCGGGCAGGCGATTTCTCACACTGAAGAGACAATTCGCCTCCATACGTCGACCTGTCCGATCGAAGGCACGGTCTCGCTCCCGGAATCTACCGGGCCCGTTCCTGTCGCGCTGATCATCGCCGGATCGGGGCCGACAGACCGAGACGGGAATTCGCTGGGCCTTTCCGGCAGGAACAATAGTCTGAGGATGCTCGCAGACGCTCTTGCCAACGCCGGCATTGTGTCGCTGCGTTACGACAAGCGAGGCGTTGCCGCGAGCCGTTGCTCGGGTCGCATTGAATCGGATCTGCGGTTCGAGGACTATGCAGCCGATGCGGCAGCCTGGGTTGGTTTGCTCAAACAGGACCGGCGCCTGTCCGGCATCGCGATCGTTGGCCACAGCGAAGGCGCGCTGGTCGGCCTGTTGGCAACCCGGCAATCCGCAGTAGCGGCCTATGTCTCGATCGCGGGCGCGAGCGAGGGCGCCTCCCGCATGATCAGACGCCAGTTGAAAGGCCGTCTGCCCGCGGAGCTTGCAGGCCTGAACGAACAAATCCTCTCCTCGCTGGAGACGGGGAAATCGTGGCCTGATGTACCCGCGCAACTGACCGCCATCTACCGCCCCAGCGTCCAGGCGTACCTCATGTCCTGGTTCCGATATGTGCCGACGAACGAGATTGCCGAACTGACTGCCCCTTGCCTGATCCTTCAGGGCGACACGGATATTCAGGTATCCATGTCGGACGCGAAGGCACTGCATGAAGCACATCCTTCCTGCAAATTGAAGCTGGTCGTCGGAATGAATCATGTCATGAAAATCGTTCCGACCGACTCTGCCCGTCAGATGGCATCGGACTCTGACCCCGCATTGCCGCTCGCGCCCGAGCTGGTGCACACATTGACATCCTTCCTTAAAACCAGCAGGAATGCGACGGCCGAGCCGTCAAGGAAGTAGCGGCCCGGCAGTTCGGCACGAGACTCTTATCTCACTGACAGCGAACGCTCAAAGGCCGGGCGGCCGGGCCGCCGTTAGCATCAAACATTACCCCTCGAATGGGATCCCCCGGATGGAATCATCAGCTCTTCATTTTGCATTTCACGCAGCCTTGGTGCTGCTCATCGGCTTGCTTTGCGGTGCCCCGTATGTGCGCGCGGTCAATCGCAACGCGGCAGCTCACATCGTGCATTCATAGGTGTAAGGTGACGATCAAACTCTGCACAATTCCGACGTATTCGGCGCCGACCTCGGTCCAGCAGAACAGCCAATTTTGCGACCCTGGGGTATTACACGCAGGGCTCTTGATTCCTTGCTTCCCCATGACTCCATCGCAAATCATCGACGGGGAGCATTGTGGAAAACCGCTCGGCCGCGCGGAAGGACTCCTCAGGCTTACCGCTTACGGTGCAGCGCAGCGCAGAAGAATGTGGTTTCGGGGGCACCGAGCGCATGCGGCGCTCTTTCCAGCGGCTGCTCGGCCGGCCGCCTGCCGCGTTTCGCGAGTCAGGTTCAATCGCCTTGCGCTCGTGAGGCCCACTGCGGCGGGGGTGTGGCAAACACGTGAGATGACATCGCCGGCCACGGCCGGTTCGGAGCGGTTCCGGCCGGTCGCTGCCGATGGGCGTACTCAAGCGGACTGGCACCAAGCAGTCGTTGGGCAGGGCGACAGATGCTGGCTCGAATGGCGGCTCTACGAGGTACTGCGGCCGTAGGACGCTCGCGAGGCGGTCCGCACCCGCCGCCGACCGCTTCTCTACAGCTCGAACTCGCAGTACCGATCCTTCAGCGACATCCACTGCCCGGATCGTGTCGCCACAAAGCCGCCGCTCGCCCCATCACGGCCGTCATGATCTTCCCCGGATAAAAATACCAAAAACGGTATTGATCGTTCGGCGGCCTTCAGCCGCGGTGTCCGCTGCGCTCGAGCGCCTCGCGATGCTTTGGATGCGCCACGCCACGCTGTCGGGCCACAGCTGCGCTGCTTCACCTGTCAAGCACTGCATCCATGAAGAAGCTTCTCCGCCTGGCCGCTGCGCTGTGCATCGGCCTTCTGGCCACCGTGGCCGGCGCGGCCTCGCGCACGAGCGAGCTCATCAACCGCGGCTGGACCTTCACGCTCGGCAACCCGGCTGGCGCGCAAGAGCCGGGCCACGACACGCGCAGCTGGAGGCATGCCGACCTGCCGCACTCGTTCACCGAGCCCTAGCACCACCGTCTTCGGCACCCCGGCGTGGTCGTTGCGCACCTCGGTCTGCACCTGCACCGTCGCCTTGTCTTCGGACACCTGGGGCGTGGTCACGAAGGTGCCGTACCAATCGACGTGGACCGGGTCGGTCGTCACCAGGCGCACGCTGCGGTAGATGCCGCCGGAGAACACGTGCTCGCCGGAGCGCGGCGCGACACGGGCGCTCCACTCGTTGTTGACGTGCACCGCCAGCAGGTTGCGTCCGGGCTTGGCGTAGGGCGTGATGTCGATTGAGAAGCCGGTATAGCCGCCGACGTGGCGGCCGGCCTCGTGTCCGTTGACCCAGACCACCGCGTCCTGGAACACGCCGTCGAACTCGACGGTGATGCGCTTGCCCCTGCTGCTTTGGGGCAGATCGAGGTGCTTGCGGTACCAGCCGTGGCCGACGTAGAAGCCGGTGCCCAGGAAGTAGGACGCCAGCAACTGGGTGCCGGTCACCGAGGAAAAGGGCGGGCGCAAGAACCACGGGATCGCGCTGTTCAATCACCCCGAAGGAGCCGCGTTCCTGCGCGTCCGCTTCCCGCAGGTGACGCACGAGTGCCCGGCGGCGTTGAGCGAGGTGAGGGTATGGGCCAGGGCCATGCCGTAAGAGGACAGGGCGTGGCAGGCCCCGCACGCCCGCACGGAGCACACCACCCAGATCAAAGTTGCAAAGAATCTTGCGAAGCTGCCAGTCAGCGTCACGATGTGGATGGAGGGTCAATCAGCAGCACGGCGTCGAAGTCAGCCGGAAAGGCGCGCAGCATCGGAAACTAGACTGCGGGTGACTGCTGCGACTCGTCCAGGGGCGCGAGCAAGCCCTGCAAATCGGCCTCGCCGAACTTCACTGCACGATCTGCGTCGCTGCCCAGCACGCCCTCGGCCAACGTCGCCTTTCTGTCCTGCAGCGCGAGCATTCGCTCTTCGATGCTGCCCTCCACCACCAGCTTGTAGACGAACACCGGCTGATTCTGGCCGATGCGATGCACACGGTCGGTCGCCTGGCGTTCGACAGCCGGGTTCCACCACGGGTCGAGGTGGATCACGGTGTCGGCCGCGGTGAGGTTCAGGCCCACGCCGCCCGCCTTCAGGCTCAGCAGCAGCACCGGCTCGTCCTGCCTCGCCTGAAACCGGGCGACGATGGCGCCGCGTTCGTGCGGCGGTGTCTGGCCGGTCAGCGTCAGGTGCGGAAGTGCAAGCGCCGACAACGCCTGCTTCACCAACATCAGCATCTCCGTGAACTGGCTGAACACCAGCACCCGGCGGCCTTCCGCCACCAACTCGGGCAGCATGTCGGTGAGCAGGGCCATCTTCGCGCTCGTCATCGTCGGCGGCGTCGCAGTGCCCTTCACGAGTCGCGGATCGCAGCACACCTGGCGCAGCTTCAGCAGCGCATCGAGGATCGCGATCTGCGCGCCGGCGAAGCCCTTGCGCTGGAGGACGCGACGAACCTGTT
>DASTGE010000602.1:0-2906 GCA_035719405.1 Burkholderiaceae bacterium | reverse complement strand
GGGCGGTGGTTGCGCTCAACGTGAAGCCCGGTGACCGCGTGAAGGCGGGCCAGGTGCTGGTGCGGCTGGATGCCCGGGCGGCCGAGCAACAGGCCGGTGCCGCGGCAGCACAGGTGCAGGCGGCTCACGCCGCACAGGAGGCGGCCACGAAGGAGTTCGTGCGGCAAAAGCAGCTGTTCCAGAAGAACTACATCAGCCACGCCGCACTGGACAAGGCTGAAGCCGATTACAAAGCCGCCCAGGCAAGCTCCGCGGCCCTGCTCGCGGCGGCTGACGCCGCGCGTACTCAATCCGGCTTCTATGTCGTGAAGGCGCCGTACGCGGGCGTGGTGTCCGAGGTGCCGGTGGTGCTGGGTGACATGGCGATGCCCGGCAGGCCGCTCATCACGCTGTACGACCCTTCCGAAATGCGGGTGACGGCTCCGATACCGCAATCCGCAGCGTCGTCGCTGGGCAAGCGGATCGGCCTGCAGGCCGAACTGCCGGGCCTGGGGCGCATCGTTCCCGCCTCCTGGGAGTTGCTGCCCGCAGTCGACCCGGGCACGCACACGCAGATGCTGCGCATGGCGCTGCCGGCAGGCACTCAAGCGGCGCCGGGATTGTTCGCGCGGGCCTGGCTGCCAGCCGCCATCGCTGCCGGAAGCAGGGTATCGGTGCCGACGCAGGCCGTCGTCCGCCGTGCCGAACTGATCAGTGTCTATGTCGTCGGCCCGGATGGCCGCCCGCTGCTGCGCCAGGTGCGCCTCGGGCGCATGATTGGCGATCACGTCGAGGTGTTGTCCGGCGTGGCCGCCGGTGAGAAGGTGGCGCTCGATCCGCAGGCCGCCGCCCGCATCCGCTGACCTCACGAGCCTTGCCTTGACCGCACCCGCCCTCGGCGTCTCCGGACGCATCGCCCGCTTCTTCCAGTCCGCCCGCATCACGCCGCTGCTGGCGCTCGTGGCGCTGCTGCTCGGCCTCTTCGCGGCGCTCATCACGCCGCGCGAGGAGGAGCCTCAGATCAACGTCACGATGGCAAACGTGATGATCCCGTTCCCGGGCGCTTCGGTGCGCGACGTGGAACAGATGGTCGCCACGCCTGCCGAGCAGGTGCTTTCGCAGATCGTCGGCATCGAGCACGTCACCAGTGTGTCGCGGCCGGGGTTGGCCATCCTCACCGTGCAATTCAAGGTGGGCGTGCCGCGCACCGAGGCGCTCGTGCGCTTGTATGACACGGTGAACTCGAACGCCGACTGGTTGCCCGCGGGCCTGGGTGTCGGCGCGCCGCTCATCAAGCCCAAGGGCATCGACGACGTTCCCATCGTCACACTGACGCTGTTCTCGAAGCAGCCCGACACCGCCGCCTTCGATCTCGAACGCGTCGCCCATACGCTGGAAGCCGACCTGAAGCGCGTGCCCGGCACGCGAGAGGTGACGACGGTCGGCGGGCCTGGGCGCGCCCTGCGGATCGAGATCGATCCTGCCCGCCTGGCCGGTGCCGGCATCACCGTGGGCGATCTGCGGCAGGCGTTGCAGTCGGCCAACCTCGGCGCAGCCGTGGGTGACCTGCTCGCCGGCAATCGCGCCCTGGCGCTCGAGGCCGGACCTTACCTGCGCGATGCCCGGGACGTCGGCGAGTTGGTGGTGGGCGTGCGCAGCGGCAGGCCGGTGTTCCTGCAGGATGTCGCCGCCGTGCACGATGGCCCGCTTCCGCCGCAGCGTTATGTCTGGCACGGCATCACGGGTGCGCAGGGCGGAGAGTACCCTGCCGTGACCATTGCGATCACCAAGAAGCCCGGCGAGAACGCGATCACCGTGGCCGACGCCGTCGTGCAGCGCGTCGACAGCCTGCGCAACACGCTGATCCCGCACAGCGTGGAGGTGGCGGTGACGCGAAACTATGGCGCGACCGCCAACGACAAGGCAATGAAGCTGATCCAGAAGCTGCTGTTCGCCACGGCTTCAGTGGTTGCACTGGTGTTCGTCGCACTCGGCCGGCGCGAGGCGCTGATCGTGGGCAGTGCCGTGATCCTCACGCTGACCGTCACCCTTTTTGCCTCCTGGGCGTGGGGCTTCACGCTCAATCGTGTGTCGCTGTTCGCGCTGATCTTCTCGATCGGCATCCTCGTGGACGACGCGATCGTGGTGGTGGAGAACATCCATCGTCACATGACGCTATACCCGGACAGAACGCTGGTCGAGATCATCCCCGCTGCGGTCGACGAGGTGGGCGGCCCGACCGTCCTCGCCACGCTCACCGTCATCGCCGCCCTTCTGCCCATGGCCTTCGTGTCGGGGCTGATGGGTCCTTACATGAGCCCCATCCCCATCAACGCCAGCATGGGCATGCTGCTGTCGCTGGCCGTGGCCTTCGTCGTCACACCGTGGATGTCGAGGTTGTGGATGAAGCGGGGCGGGCACCACGGCGAGCCCAAGGGGCTTTCGGCCCGACTCGGGCTGCTGTTCCAGCGTGTGTTCGCTCCGCTGCTGGATGACGGGCACGGCGCACGCAATCGGGCCCTGCTCGGCGCAGGTGTGGCTGCGTTGATCGCGCTATCGGTCGCGCTGCCGGTGCTGGGCGCGGTCGTGCTGAAGATGCTGCCCTTCGACAACAAGTCGGAGTTCCAGGTCGTGGTCGACATGCCCGCCGGCACTCCGGTCGAGCGTACCGCGGCGGTGCTGCGGGAACTGGGTGCGTTTGTCGCAAGGCAACCGGAGGTGACCGACTACCAAGCCTATGCCGGCACCTCGGCGCCGATCAACTTCAACGGACTGGTGCGGCAGTATTACCTGCGCGCCGGTGGCGAGCTGGGCGACCTGCAGGTGAACCTCGTCGACAAGCAACACCGAAGCGAGCAGAGCCACGCCATCGCCAAACGTCTGCGGCCTGAGCTGCAGAAGATCGGTTTGCGCCACGGTGCGAACGT
>DASTGE010000601.1:0-2994 GCA_035719405.1 Burkholderiaceae bacterium | reverse complement strand
GATCATCGACTCGGACGTGGTACGCGGCGCCTCACGGGCGAACTGGGGACCGCTGCTCGCGGCGGGCATCGCGATCTACGAATACCAGCCGACGATGTTCCACTGCAAGGTGCTGGTGGCCGACGACCTGCTCGTCTCGGTGGGCTCCACCAACTTCGACAACCGATCGTTCGCGCTCAACGACGAGGCGAACCTGAATGTGCTCGATGCCGACTTCGCCAAGCAGCAGGTGCAGGTGTTCGAGAACGACCTGAAGCACGCGCGCCGCATCACGCTCGAGGCCTGGGCGCAGCGCCCATGGACGCAGAAGCTGGCCGAACGCACCGCATCGCTCATCGGCTCGCAGCTGTAGGCGGCCTGACCTTCATCCACACACACCGGCATGCGCAGGCCGCGCGCGCCCCCCACAAAAAAAGGTTCTTCACCGATTTCCGGGGACCCCGTCCGTTCGGGCTGAGCCTGTCGAAGCCTGTCGCTGCATCAACCGATTACGTTTGCAGACTGAGCTTGTCGAAGTCCGCGGCCAACCGTTGGGGGCTTCGACAAGCTCAGCCTGAACTCAAATCGGCAAGTGTGTGGCGAATGCTTCGACAGGCTCAGCACGAACGGGCTTGTCCATGTGACACCGGACGTCCCGGAGTTCGGTGAAGAAATCGGGTAGGAGGCGGGGTCACCCCCGCCGTCCTCCCACACCACCGTACGTGCGGTTCCGCATACGGCGGTTCATGAGTGACTCTGGAAGCGCCGATGGGCATCCACCAGCGACACCAGCCCCATGCGGTCGAAGAAGGACTTGGGGAACGCGTGGTTCATGTGGCTGGACCCGGCATTCCACCAGGCACCGCGCCCATTGGTCGCCGAGCGCCACGCACGCGCCCTGTCCAGTCCTTGCTTCATCAGTGATCGGGCTCGAGCGTAGGGACGTTTGCCGTAGCGCCACAGTCGGCACCGCAGCTTGCGCCGCACCCACCCGTCCAAGTCCTGCCACACGTTCTTGACCTGGGCATACCGGAAGTAGCTCGTCCAACCGCGCAGCAGCGGGTTCAATGCTTCGATGGCCGCCGCCACGCTGCCCCCACGCGTCTCGCGCAGCACGTTCTTCACGCGCTGGCGCAGTCGCGCAAGGCTCGCAGCGGCAACCTTCAGCCGCGCCGTCGCTGCGCCGATCAAGCCGTAGCCGAGGAAGTCGCGCGTGCTCGCACGCGCCACCGCACTCTTGTCCCGGTTGATCTGCAGTCGCAGTTCGCTCGCCAGATAGCGCTCGATGGCCTCGAACGCATGCTCGGCCGCCGATTGGCTGCCGAGGTACACGTTGGCATCATCCGCGTAGCGCGCGAAGGCGTGCCCCCGGCGCTCCAGTTCCCGGTCCAGATCGTTCAGCATGATGTTCGACAGCAGCGGCGACAGCGGCCCGCCCTGCGGCGTGCCCTCTCGTCTTGGCTGCACCAGACCATCACGCATCACACCGGCCTGCAGAAACCGGCGGATGAGTCCGAGCACGCGCCGATCCCCGACCTGCCGTGCCACTCTTGCCATGAGCAAGTCGTGGTTGACGCGGTCGAAGAACTTGGCCACGTCGATGTCCACCACCCAGCCTCGGCCGCTTCGCACATGGTCTCGTGCCGCTTGCACGGCCTGCCACGCGCTGCGCCCCGGTCTGAAGCCGTGGCTCGACTCGCTGAAGCCGCCCTCGAAGATCGGTTGCAGGACTTGCAGCAGCGCCTGCTGGATCAGCCGGTCCACCACGGTGGGCACGCCCAGTGTCCTCACCCCGCCTTGCGGCTTGGCAATGTCCACTGCGCGCACCTCTCGCGGCAGGTAGTGCCCTGCCAGCAGCGCCGCCTTCACTGCGGGCCAGTGAGTTTGCAACCACGCCTTCAGGTCTTGCACCCGCATGCCGTCGGCACCGGGCGCCCCCTTGTTGCGCAGTACCCTCTCGTAGGCCCTCCACATGTTGCCGCGCTCGACCACCTGCTCCATGAGCTGCGTGGCCACTTCCGCTTTCGTTCGCCCCGCTGTCGCCGTGCCCGACTCCGCACCGTCGCTGCACTCGGCCGGGTTCCGCCCGCCTCGCCCAGCATCGGCCATCCCCGGGGTATCGGCCCCGCAGCACGCTTGTGCGTCTTCGTCGTTCATCGAGATCAGCGGTCCTACTTGCGTTCTCTCACGTTCGGCCCTTCGGCGCGCGGCGCGTCTACTATGGCCTCTGCTGACTTCTGGCGCGCCGTCCCCACACCTCTCGATGCCGGTAGCCCTCTCGGGCAGCACGCCAGATCTCCCCGGGTATTGCGCATCCACCTTCACGCTTATGCCTGTCGGATCTACGTCGTTGCGCTCCGTGCAAGTACCGGGCTTTGACGATATGGGCCGCCTCACCCCGCAACGCCGCCTCCTATCCGCTTCCTGTTCGTCAGGCCAGCGCTTTGCCTTCGGCTTCCTTCAGATTCGCAGTCGCCCGCAACACCCTTGCCGTTCAGCTAACCGTTCCCCTTGCCGGGTCGGTAGAGGACTTCCACCTCCAAGTAAACGCGCCCTGCCGGGCGCACCCATGAAAAAGGCCGCTGGGGTCAGCGGCCTTTCGGGGGAATCCCGTGCGTTCGCCGGGATGACGCTGCAGGCGCTGCGCGCCCGCAAATGTCACTTGACGTGCGTCTCGTTCGACTTGAAGCGCGACTGCGCCACGACGCGCAGGTCGCTGTCCAGCGAGCCGATGTAGTTGGCCAGCAGCTTGAGCTGTGCGTGCGTGAAGCCGGAAGCCATGCCGCCCATCACCGGGTTGGCGCGGCCGACCTGCGGGTTGTTCTGCGTCTGGTAGGCCTTGAGCGCCACGTACAGGTAGTCGGCGTGCTGGCCGGCAAGCTTGGGGTAGGCGCCGTCGATGGGCTTGCTGAAGTTGGAGCCGTGGCAGGACACGCAGTTGCCCTTCTTGAGCAGCTCGGCGACCTCGGTCGACGGCTGGTGGGCGGGCGTGTCGGGCAGGCTCGCCTTGTCGGT
>DASTGE010000600.1:0-3812 GCA_035719405.1 Burkholderiaceae bacterium | reverse complement strand
ATTGCGACGACGGCGGCACACATCATTCGCGACTTCCCCGACTTCTATCGCTACTACTCCATCAAGGAGTACACCTACAACCACATCCGGCAGGACAACCGCAACCTGCTTCTGCGTCGCGACCCTACCGTGGACGGCATGAAAACCGGCTACACGGACGCCGCTGGATACTGTCTCGTCGCGAGCGCCCAGCGCGACTTTCCGAATGGCAAGCGGCGCCTGCTGTCGGTCGTGATGGGCACCGCTTCACGCGAGGCGCGCGCCACGGAAAGCCAGAAGCTGCTCAACTGGGGGTATGCGGCGTGGGACGGAGTCCGGCTTTTCGACGGTGGCAAGCCGGTCGTGATGCCCGTCGTGTGGAAGGGAACGTCCAAGGAAGCCAAGCTCGGAGCGCCAGGTCCGGTGTTCGTGACCGTTCCGAAGGGCGAAGGCGACAAGCTCAAGACCGAGGTGCAGCGCACCGACCCGCTCGTGGCTCCGCTGGACAAGGGCCAGCGCGTAGGCACCATCAAGGTGAGCACGACGGCTGGAGCGCCGGTTGCCGAGGTTCCGCTGGTGGTAATGGAGCCGGTCGAGCAAGCCGGGATTTTCGGCCGCGCCTGGGATGCGCTGAGGCTCTGGATCCGTTAAGCTGAATTGCCCGCACGCGGAGGCCCAATGCAGCCCTTACCCGACACCTTGTGTTACGTCAATGGCGAGTATTTGCCTCTGAACGAGGCCAAGGTGTCTGTGCTGGACCGCGGGTTCATCTTCGGCGACGGCGCCTACGAGGTGGTGCCCGGGTACGGCCGCCGCTTGTTCCGTTTCGAAGAGCACATGGCGAGGCTGGATCGGTCGCTGTCGAAGCTGCGGATTCAGAATCCGCATTCGTATGCCGAGTGGTTGGACCGGTTTCGCCGGATCGCGGAGGCACATCCTTCGGAAGACCTGTTGCTGTATGCGCAGGTCACGCGGGGGGTTGCGATGCGCGACCATGTGATGCCAACAGACATCGAGCCGACGGTGTTCATCATGGGCAGCACGCTCAAGCCCTCCACGCCGGAACAGCGCCATCACGGGGTGGCCTGCGTCACTGCGCGCGACTTCCGGTGGGAGCGGGCCGACATCAAGAGCATCTCACTGCTGGGCAATGTGCTTGCGCGTCAGATGTCCGCTGACAAGGGCGCCGCCGAGACCATCATGTTCCGCGACAGCGGCACCGGCACCAAGTACCTCACCGAGGCATCGTCGAGCAACGTATGGATCGTGCACGAAGGCGCCTTGCTCGGGCCGCCGAAGAGCGAGTTTCTGCTCGAAGGCATCCGGGTGGAACTGCTGCGTGAGCTGTGCGAGGAAGAGGGCATCGCTTACAACCTCCGGCCGATCAGCGAGGCGGACGTCCTGGCCGCCGACGAAGTGCTGCTCAGTTCGGCGACCAAGGAGATCTTGCCGGTGACCCTGATCGACGGCGAGGCGGTCGGCCATGGCGCATTGCGGGGGCGACCCGGACCCGTGTACGCCCGGCTTTACGGGGCCTATCAGCGCGCGAAGCATTTGCAGTGCATATGACAGCAGCGCCTTTCCTCAGCGTCGAGGGGCACGGACCATGAGAGAGATTCCGCCGGAAGAGTCCCTGATCGAATATCCGAGCGCCTTTCCAATCAAGGTCATGGGCGCGAACGTCGAGGGCTTCGTCGAGGCGATCGTCGCCGTCGCCATGCAGTTCGACCCGAGCTTCGATCAAGAGACCGTCGAGCAGAGGCGGAGCTCGGGCGGCAACTATCTGGGCCTGACGATCACCATCACGGCGACCAGTCGCGAACAGCTCGACGAACTCTATAGGACGCTGTCGAGCCATCCGATGGTGAGAGTGGTGCTGTGAGGTCCGCTGACGCGTGATCGTCCGGACGCTGGGGTGGGTCGACTACGTGTCGACATTCGAGGCGATGCGCACCTTCACCGCCGCCCGTTCGGTCGATACGCCCGATGAGCTGTGGCTGTGCGAGCATCCGCCGGTCTTCACCCAAGGACTGGCAGGCCGCCCCGAGCATGTGCTCGATCCACATGGAATCCCCGTCGTGGCGACCAATCGTGGCGGGCAGGTGACCTATCACGGTCCGGGCCAGGTGGTGGCATATCCGCTTGTCGACTTGAAGCGGTTGCACATCTACGTCAAGGAGTATGTGTTCCGCGTCGAGCAGGCGGTGCTGAAGACACTCGAGAGCTTCATGGTGACGGGGCACCGCGTCTCCGGCGCGCCAGGCATCTACGTCAAGCTCGCAGACCCGTTCGGTCACGCTGCTCTCGCCGGCCCACCGCCGCGGGACGAGCCGTTTCGGGGCCTGGGCAAGATCGCCGCGCTCGGGATCAAGGTTGCGAACCACTGTACCTACCACGGAGTCGCACTCAATGTCGGGATGAATCTCGAACCCTTTCGCTGGATCAATCCATGCGGGTATGCGGGGCTTGAAACGGTAGACCTCGCTACACTCGGGGTTTCCACGGATTGGGCGACGGCGGCGCGGGAGCTTTCGAAGCGGCTCGTGGTGCAATTGGCGCCCTGAGAGCAGCCAAGGGCGCTGAAAGCCGCATGTCGATCGAACCCACCACCAATTACGACCCCACACAGAAGCAGAAGGCCCAGGCCAAGACGGCGCGCATTCCCATCAAGGTGGTCGCTGCCGAGACGCTCAAGAAGCCCGAGTGGATCCGCGTCAAGGCAGGCTCGCCGACCACCCGCTTCTACGAGATCAAGCAGATCTTGCGCGACCACAAGCTCCATACCGTCTGCGAGGAGGCGAGCTGCCCCAATATCGGTGAATGCTTCGGCAAGGGCACGGCCACGTTCATGATCATGGGTGACAAGTGCACCCGGCGCTGCCCGTTCTGCGACGTGGGCCACGGCCGTCCCGATCCGCTCGACGCTGACGAGCCGGCGAATCTTGGCAAAACCATCGCGGCGCTGAAGCTGAAATACGTCGTCATCACCAGCGTCGACCGTGACGACCTGCGTGATGGCGGAGCGGCCCATTTCGTCGAATGCATCCGGCACGTCCGCACCCTCTCGCCCGAGACGCGCATCGAGATCCTCACGCCCGACTTTCGTGGCCGCATGGACCGCGCTCTCGACATTCTCAAGGCCGCACCACCCGACGTGATGAACCACAACCTCGAAACGGTGCCACGCCTTTACAAGGAAGCGCGTCCCGGCTCGGACTACCAGTTTTCACTGAATCTGCTCAAGCGCTTCAAAGAGTTCGCACCCGGCGTACCGACCAAGAGCGGCTTGATGGTGGGCCTGGGCGAAACCGACGACGAGATCTTGCAGGTGATGCGCGATATGCGCGAGCACGGTATCGACATGCTCACCATCGGGCAGTACCTCGCGCCCAGCGGTCATCATCTTCCCGTGCGACGCTACGTGCATCCGGATACCTTCCGCATGTTCGAGCGCGAAGCGGCTGCGATGGGCTTTACCCACGCTGCTGTGGGCGCGCTCGTGCGGTCGAGCTACCACGCCGATCAGCAGGCCCACGCCGCGGGCGTCGCCTGAGCAGACACGACACCCGCATGACACCCGTGCCTAGCAAGGCGCTGCGAGTTCACCGCAGCGTGCAGCCGCGTCCATCCCAAAGTCAAATTCATCACTGCGCAGGCCCTTGCCATCCGCCCCCGAGCGCCTGAATCAGCACGACCGCTGCCGCCTGCCGCGTCGCCCCGAGCTGCACCAGGGACCGCCGGGCGCTGAGGGCGCTCACTTGAGCCGTCACCACCTCGGTGTAGCTCACTTGTCCTGCACGGTAGCGGTTGAACACCTGCTGCTCGGTGAGGTC